>CAILAF010000435.1 GCA_903832075.1 uncultured Chitinophagaceae bacterium | reverse complement strand
ATGTTTCCCAAGTTAAATTAGGATTAGAATTAGAAATGACAGTAGTAGCTCCTTGTAATGTTTGTTGTAATGCTAAAGAAGAATATGGCGGAATATTTTGATTACCCAGACTACCATAGTTAACTCTGATGCTGAAATCACTGAATACCTTAGCTAAGGAATTAGCAGCAAAGTCTTCATTCAATACTTTCCATTTTGCAGCAAAAGCAGGGAATGTACCGTATTTATTTCCGGAACTGAATTTTGATGAACCATCAATTCTCACAGTTCCTGTAAAATAATATTTATCTTTTATGCTATATTCTACACGACCAAAATAAGACTGTGTTTCCCATTTACTGCTGTCACCGGGTAACCATGAATTATTTGTAAAAGCACCAAGGCTTTTGTTAAATACATCAGTAGCTTTAACTACAGGTGTACTAAGTCCCCAATAAACCCAGTTATAATCATAATTCGTTGTTGATTGATAAGAGAACCCTGCAATAGCAGTTAAATGACTATTATCTTTAAATGTTTTATCATAGTTCAAAGTATGTTCAATCAAAGTTGAATTAACTGTTCTGTTTTGTGTAGTACCTCTACCATTACCCTGTATCTGGTTATTTAAATTAAGAGAACCAATAGACATTGTTCCACCATAAGCATTTGAACTTAAACGTGGATCAGCAAATGCAGTTCTCACACTATTTGAATTATCATAACCAAATGTTAGTTTATAAGTTAAATTATTAGTTATATACCAGCTTAAACTTAAATTAGATAAAAAGCGATTGGTAATTTCCTTATCAGTAAAATAAGCCAACATTTCTGCAGGATTTCTGTTACCATCTAAAGGATCATAAAAAGTTCCATCTGCATTATATACAGGATAAGTAGGATTAAAAGCGATTGCTGCACCAATCAAGCTTCCTTGATATCCGGCATTATTACTTATTGGAGGATATTGTTTATTTATGTTTGAATATGAAACTATCGCATCTAATTTCAATTTGTCTTGTGCAAACTTCTGAGAAAAATTAGCTCTTGCAGTTAACCTTTGAAGGTTACTGTTTTTAACAATGCCATTTTGATTATCATAAGAACCACTTAAGCGAAGTGCAGTTCCTTTTTGAGAAAAACCCCAACCCAAATTGTAAGCCTGAGATATGCCAGTTTGATATATTTGATCCTGCCAATTGGTATTATTGCCTTTATCAATTGCTTGCGCAGCTGCAGCCGCAGTTGCAGGATCTGTACCGGCATCAATATTGGCTTTTTTAACCCCCAATAAAAAGTCTGACGCATTTAATAAATCATATCTGCTTGCAGGATTGGAAACACTTGTTGTAGCACTAAACGTAAATGCAGCCTTACCTCTACCACTTTTAGTGGTAATTAAAACAACGCCATTAGAAGCTCTTGCACCATAAATGGCTGCTGCAGAAGCATCTTTCAGGATACTAATATTTTCAATATCGTTAGGATTTAAAAATGCTAAAGGATTTGATGGTGTAGAAGAACCTTCAACACCACTCATAGTGCCGTTTGTAGAACTTCCATCTAAAGGAATACCATCTACAACAAACAAAGGACCATTACCACTTGAAACAGAACTCGTACCTCTGATGTTAATGTTAATTGCACCACCAGGTTCGCCACTTGCAGGAGTAACAGTTACACCGGCAGTACGACCTTGGAAAAGTTCTTCAGGAGAAGCAATGACCCCTTTGTTAAAAGATCTTTCGCCTAAAGAAACAACAGACCCTGTTGCGTCTTTAACTTTTCGGGTACCATATCCAATTACAACGATATCGTTTAATTGTTCGGTGGTAGCCTTTAATGAAATAGTTACATTGGTTTGAGATGTTACATCTACTTCTGCTTTTTCAAAACCAACAGCAGTAATTACCAATTTAGTTGTACCTGATGGAACAGTAATTTTAAAACTACCATCAGCAGCGGTTTGTGCACCCGCTTTGCCCGAGCCACCAGTTGCTAAAACAGAAACACTGGGTAAGCCCGATCCGGTTTTGGAATCAGTTACCTTTCCTGTAATAGTCTTGGTTTGGGCTAAAACAAATGTCGAGGATAGAGCCAAGCATGCGCATAGCAAGCCTTTGGCAAGCATCTTGAGGTTCATAAGTAAGCTATTTAGTGTTAGTGTGTCGAAAATACACAAACTTTCGGATTTCCAAAAATTTGTTAAATTCTCAATTGTGACAATGAAAATATATATAAAGATGCACGAAAAAAAAGGATGAACGGTAAAATACGAGTGCAAACGTTTGCGAACATGTTTGCAGTGGAAAACTTCTTATTTTTCTTTCGCCCTAATTTAAAATAAAGGATTTGTTGTTGATATAAAATACAAAAAAAGTAGATGCAATTTATTATTTAGCAATGCACCTAAGGAATAGAAGGAATAAGATATACATTTCAAAGGTTTGACAGCTCTACCTTTTTCCTGTCTCTACCCTACCTTCTTCGTATCAAGTCCGTTAATTAGTGGACTTGATACGAAGAAGTCTCGAAGGAGTCTCGAAGCAAGTATCAAGGAGATATTGCAAAAATCGCCTTGCCTTGTACTGAAAAATTGAAAATTATAATTCCTAAAAAAGTTTTATAAGAAGTGCGACTAAAAATCAATCCCTATCCATGTTCTTTTACTGCGTTCATATTTTTCAAAATTGAACTTATATAATTTACCTGGCCGGTGTGGCACATCCTGTTCCATTTCACCGGTATCAATTAATAAATCCATTGAAGCAAATTTTTTTCTGAAATTTCTTCTATCCAAGCTCACATCTAAAATAGCTTCGTATAAATTCTGTAATTCACGCAAAGAAAATTTATCCGGTAATAAATTAAATCCTAATGGGTGTTCCTGTATTCTTTTTTGCAACCATTTATAACAAGCATCAATGATCTCTTTATGATCAAATGCCATTTCGCCGATGGTTTGATAGTTGTGCCAATGCAATTCATTATCGGTTATCTTCAATTCATGATGCTGAATATTTAATAAAGAACAATAAGCAACGGTGATGACTCTCCCGCCAGGATGACGATTAGGTCTGCTGAATGTTCTCACTTGTTCAAGATAAACATCATCCATTCCGGTTCTTTGTTTCAAAATTCTGTATGCCGCATCATCCAATTCTTCTTTATCTGCT
>CAILAF010000434.1 GCA_903832075.1 uncultured Chitinophagaceae bacterium | reverse complement strand
TTTTATCGTGCGTATTTAAAGAATGCAGCATTATGCGGAACAGCAGTAATTAATAATCCATTTTGGTGGAGTGCTGATGAAAAATTCTTTAATAATTGTTTGGCAACAAAGATTGATGTACCTGTTCCGAAAACTGTGATCTTACCATCAAGAGATTTGCCTGATGATACTTCGAATGAATCGTTTGCTAACTTATCTTATCCTTTGGATTGGGAAGGTATTTTTAAATACACCGGATTCCCAGCCTACATGAAACCATTTGCCGGCGGGGGCTGGAAGAATGTTTACAAATTAAATAGTATTGAAGAGTTTTTTGAAAAACATGCAGAGACAAAACAATTAGTAATGTTATTGCAGGAAGAAATTATTTTTGATGAATACTATCGTTGTTATTGCATTGGCGGAAAATATGTACGTATTATGCCTTACGAACCACGCAATCCGCATCACTTAAGATATGTTGCCAACTTCACGCCTTCGGCTGAAAGATTAAAATTGATGGAAGAAATTGTATTACGTATTAATCATTATTTGGGTTATGATTTTAATACTGTTGAATTAGCATTACGTGATGGCGTTCCTTATGCAATTGATTTTTGTAATCCTGCACCTGATGCTGAAAGAACAAGTGTTGGTGAAGAAAATTTTAATTGGGTAGTTGAAACTGCTGCAACATTTGCAATTGAAAAAGCACAAGCACATAAAGCCGGTGCAGATAATTTAACGTGGGGCAAATACATTACAAACAGCAGCACTCATAAAAAATTGTATTAATCATTCTAATTCATTATTCATGTCAAGCATCAATTATCGTCATTTTACTTTAGGTGTTGAAGAAGAGTACATGGTATTGGATCCGCATACACGAGAATTAAAAAGTCATGAACAAAAAATTGTTATTGAAGGACAAAAGATTTTAAAAGATAAAGTGAAAGCGGAAATGCATCAGGCTGTTGTTGAAGTTGGAACAGATATTTGCAAAGATGTTGATGAAGCTTTTAACGATGTTGCCAGTCTTCGTGGCAATATCGCTCAAATAGCCGGTAATCTTGGATTGTGGGTTGGTGCTTCAGGCACACATCCATTCAGTCATTGGCATAGTCAATTGATAACTGATCATGCACGTTATCATCAAATCGTAGATGAATTACAGGAAGCAGCACGCAGTAATTTAATTTTTGGACTGCATGTGCATGTTGGAATGGAAGACAGAAAAATGGCCATTCACATTGCTAACAGTGCAAGATATTTTTTACCGCATATTTATGCATTGAGTACCAATTCTCCTTTTTGGATTGGAAGAAAAACAGGATATAAATCTTATCGCACAAAAGTGTTTGATAAATTTCCAAGAACAGGTATTCCCGAATATTTTGAAGGCATTGAAGCGCATGATAATTTTATTGATCTTTTAATTAAAACTAATTGCATTGATAATGCTAAAAAAATTTGGTGGGATCTGCGTGTGCATCCTTTTTTTAATACAGTAGAATTTCGTATTTGTGATGTGCCCATGAAAATTCAGGAAACCATTGCCATTGCTGCATTGTTTCAAGCCATCTGTGCCAAGTTGTATAAGCTGAGAAATCAGAATATGAATTTCATCATGTACCAACGTGCATTGATTAATGAAAATAAATGGCGCGCCAGCAGATATGGCATTGAAGGAAGTTTGATTGATTTCGGGAAAGAAACAGAAGTTCCCACCGTTCAATTAATAAAAGAATTATTAGATTTTGTTGATGATGTTGTTGATGAATTGGGAAGCCGGCATGCTATTGAATATGTTTTACAAATGTTAGATGCAGGAACTGGTGCCGATAGGCAATTACAAGTTTATGAACAAACTGATAGTTTAGTTAGTGTGGTTGATTATATTCAAAGCCAATTTTTATTACTTTAAAAAATTATGTACTCATTTTTATACACTCCTCCCAGCCTTCTTTTTTTGTAACTTTGCCTATGGAAATGTTAACTGCTTCGGGCAGCATTTCTTGATTTGAAGGCATCTTATTTCAAACCGACTAAACCTTTGTACAAATTGACTGAGTTTGAACTCATCAAAGGCTGTATCAAGCAAAACAGTAACTGCCAGCGTGCATTATTCGATGAATATGCTGGTAAGTTTATGACTGTTTGTCTTCGCTATGCCAAAGACGCAATGGAAGCAGAAGATATGTTACAAGATAGTTTTGTAAGAATTTTTAATAATATTCATCAGTTTAAGTTTGAAGGTTCTTTTGAAGGATGGATGCGCAGAATTGTTGTGAATGTGGCATTAAAGCATTTACAGAAAAAGAGAATACAATTCAGTGAAATAAAAGATAGCCAACAACAAGGACCATCGTTGGATGCCCATGCTTACTCACACTTAGGAGAAGAAGACATTTTAAAATTAATTAATCAATTGCCGGATGGTTATCGTTTAGTATTTAACCTGAACGTAATTGAAGGATATAGTCATGAAGAAATAGCAAACTTTTTAAACATTCAACCCAGCACAAGCAGAAGCCAATTAGTGAAAGCAAGAAAATTATTACAAGAACAAATTATTCAGTTACAAAAAATTGCTGTTTGAGCGAAGATCAAAATATATCGTTTGATGATTTTATAAAAAATAAATTGGTGAATCAGGTTTCACCGGTTTCTAATAATTTATGGGATAAAGTGAATGCTAACATTGGACCGGATGCAACATTGGATAATTTTGTAAAAACTTCATTAGATAACTTTTCTTCTCCGGTTGCTGCAAATGTTTGGGACAAAATAAACGTTAATATTGGTGCAGATGCAACATTGGATAATTTTATTAAAACTAAGGTTGAAGATTATTCTTCTGAAGTTTCAAGTAATTTAAGTGATAGAATTATTGGTGATGAGATTATAAAAGATAAGATAAATAATTATTCATCTGAAGTACCGGAAGGTTTATGGGAAAAGATAATTGCAGAAAAAGAAAGAAGACCAAAATTCATTTGGTGGTTTAATGATAATAAAGGATGGATGTCTGCCGCGGCCATTTTATTAGTAATAGTTGGATACACATTCTTTAACTCAATTAAAAGAAATTCAATTACAATAAATTCAGCAGCTAAAAATATTGTTAGTCCATCAACAAAAAATAATCAAAGTAATTTATCAAAAGAAAATATTATTGAAAATAATTCTTCCACTAACAATTCGATAAACAATAATAACACATCAGAAATTCTCGATCCTTCAAAAAATAATTCATTTATTAATAAAAATTCATCGAAGGCTTTTAATAATTTAAAACAATCATCGCAAGTTCCATTTATACAATCACAAAATATTCCACTTGCCGAAAACAATGAAAAGATTGTTTCTAATAATTTGGATGAAGTTCAATCAACTGCAGATAATACTTCACTCACATCATCGAAAAATTTTGTTCCTGGTGAGTTAATGTCATTTAATTTCAATAAGAATGAACATGCTAATCCTTTTCCTTCCATTAACTTAAGATCCATTTTGGGTATTGGTATGATTGATTGCCCGAGTATAAATGGTATTAGAAGAAATGATTGGTATATTGAAGTATATGGTTCACCTGATTATACAATGAAGTCTGTAATACCAAATGGCGTAAGTTCTACCTACTTACAAAAAGTTGATAGCAGCCAAACAATGAAAGGTGGCTTTACTGCTGGAATTCGTATTACAAAAAATATTGGAGAAGATTTTATGTTTAAAGCCGGACTACAATATTCTCAAGTAAATGAATTGTTTAATAGAAAAACTGTGAATGAAATAAGAACTACAACTGTTATTAACTCAAGAACTATTGTAAGACCACAAGGCGATACAACTATTAGTGATACAACTTCTGTAACACAGATAGGTTATAGCATTAAAAAAGCAATGAACCAATATCGCAATGTTGAAATTCCTATAACATTAGGATATGAGTTTACAAAAAAAGATAGTAAATGGAAAGTAGGAATAAATGGTGGAGTAATTGTAAACATTGCATCTTGGGCAAGCGGTATAACATTAGATACAGCTTATAATATTGTTCCGATTAGTGACAGATCAACAACCGGTGTGGTATATAAAACTAAAGCCGGCATTAGTTTATTCGCCAGCGCAAGTGTTATACATGAATTAGATAAGGGCATTGAAGTATTTGCTGAACCTTATTTTCGATATGGTTTATCAAACACAACAACCGGTATTGGTTATAGTCAGCATTTTAATGCCGCTGGATTATCTGTTGGTGTAAGGTTAAAGTTAAATAACAAGAGACAGCATTTATAATTATTAAAGTATCTAAATCTTAATTAAAGAAAGTAATGAAAAGATTTCTGATAGTATGCTTACTGGTTGGCGCATTAATGTCTTGCAACAAAAATGCATCATATCAATTTTATGCATACCCAGGTCTTGGCATTAATGATACTTCATGGACAAACCAAAATATTAGTAAAGGTTTTATAGATACAATAGAAGGTTTATTTGGAATTCCCTTTTATACAGCTACATTTTCATACAATACAGATGAATCAATAAGATTGAATGATAGTTTACAAATTGCTTTTTCATCAAATGCATTTGCAGATGCAAATACAAATATTCCAATTACAAACGGAAACATAAAAGTTGATGTGGATGTGTTAAGAAATAAAGGAGATTTCATTAAAGAACTTATTGCAACTACAAGTACAAAATATTTATTAGCAAGTGCAGGTGCTTTTTATGTTCAAATCTCTCAAAATAATAATCCGCTTATAATCACTCCAGCAGGATCTTTTACTTTAAAATGGCAAGATGCAAGTCCTAATACAAATGCAAACTTCTTTGGACTTATTCCATTAGCAAATATTGATTCATTAAATACGTGGGTTGCTAATAAATATGGAACAGTTTCGACTTGGGATTCTACAAATAATGGTGTAAATAAAAAAGGTTATTCACTATCATCAAAAATTACAGGAGCATGGATAAGTGCTAATGCTTTTTTAGATACAGTGACAACAACAAGAACCAGAGCAAATGTTTTAATGAGTTCTGCCAACTTCACTAATAAAAATACTTTGGTATTTATGGTTTTCAAAAATCAAAGAACCGTTGTAAAATTAAATCCCGATTATGCTAATCGTTGTTTTTATAGCTTAAATATTCCAATCGGTTCTGCGGTTACACTTTTTTCAATATCTATAATTGATAACACTTTTTATTTAGGTAATACAGATGTAGTTGTGAGTTCTGCGAATAAATTATCATTGCTACCACAAAAAGCAACATTACCAGATATATTCTCAGCCTTAAATAATTTGTAATAATTAATTTTTTTGTTCCTCATTTTTAAAATCGAATAAAGTAGCAGTAAATACAGCACGTTCTCTTTTCTTAAAAACCACATCCCAATTACCTTTATAACGAAGAATTTTAGGAACCAATAATCCGCCAACTTTTGTTAACTCAACTTCCAAACTTACATCAAAATCATACACACCGGCTTTATAACTCAAAGAATATTTTCGTGCCAATACTTCTAAAGATTTAATATCAAACCAGGTAATCATTTCATCAACAACAACGCTGTTCTTTTTTGATTCACTAATATCTTCTTTTGGTTTAATTGAAAATACATAACAATTCTGCCCATTATGTTCTTCAATATCTAATCTGTAATCATAAATTTTAATCGCATGCTCATCATATAAATCTAACTTATCACCAATAAAAGGAATGCCGGGAATTTTTTTTCCCGGATTAAAGAATAACATTTTCAATTGCTCCTTGTGTTTATCAATTCCACTTTTATTACTCGAAGAAAAAATTTTTCCTTTTACAATATTATTTTCTCCGCAAACAGTTCCTTTGGTAAAGAATAAAGCAGCGTATAATTCAGGAGTAAGATAATTGTATTGATGATCGCTGTTATAAAAATCACCTGTTACTTGCTCTTCTAAAACATCCATTGTTCTGCAACCATTTACTCTGTACTGCTTTGTTTTGCTGAATAAAGATGCTTTAACAGCATCATGTTTATCCATCATTTTAATATCATTATAAGAAGTAAAATTTAGAATATGCAAATTGCGGAAAGCTTTATAAAAAGTGGTGTCTTCCTTTATTTGTTTCAACAAAGTTTTAAAATCGAAATTATTACGAACAAAAACTTCGGGAAGTGTTACCCGTTTATTATCAAATAATAATGTTGTATCATTATTTTTTTTGTAACCAAGTGTATCTTGAGAAAAAGAAAGAAGCGAAATGCATGAGCAAATTAATATAAAAAAGAATTTCATCATTTAGGATACACCATTTTATAATCCATTTTAATTTTTCCTTTACTGATATCGTTTAATTTTCCTTGCAACATTTTTTTGCGTAAGGGTTTTAAATAATCAATAAA
>CAILAF010000433.1 GCA_903832075.1 uncultured Chitinophagaceae bacterium | reverse complement strand
TGGTTTGTAATTAATATCACAATAGTTCTTAAACCTAAAAATTGAATTGATTGTAAATAGTAAGCAGAAATGGAATAAAAAATCAATCTTAAAGGTTTTATATTCGAAAAAATAGTTTATTCAATTAATAATACAATCTTGATTTTAAAACCCCGAAGTGATGGATTCAATTCCATCCTCATGATATCTTAAATTCTCAATCCAATTGATTTCTTCAGCCCCCATTAGTGTCAAAATACGTTCCTTTTATAATTATTCAATATTTCAGACATTAACCAGAAAATAATAAGTAACACAAAAAAAAGTATTAATTTATTTAATAAAATCAGATGTCATTACTCTTCTAATTCATTTATATATTGTTTCTTAAGATGATCGTAGAGTGAGTGTTTATCAATAAGCAATGAAACCGTACTTGCAACCATTCCCGCCAGCATCAACTGAAAAATTACATTATGGCGATCAGTCATTTCCAAAACTAAAATTGCAGAAGTGAAAGGTGTTCTAGTTACACCTGTTAAAAAAGCAACCATACCTGCAAGTATTAAAAGATTAGAGTTGGCTGTTGAAAAATCAAAACACCCGGAAATGAAAGCCCCAATTGTAGCACCGGCACTTAATGAAGGAGCAAAAACACCACCGGCAGCACCAGAAGTAAAAGAAAAAATTGGACCAATGATCCTTAACAAAGGAATATACCAATGCACGCTTTTATCATTTGAAAATAATAACTGTGTCATTAATTCTTTTCCTGAACCAAATATTTTTTCATTAACAAAAAATGCCAATGCTGCCATTAGGGTTGCACATACCGCTAAAAATAAAATATGGTGAATTGATTTTTTAAATGTTCTCTTCCACTGAAAAATTCTCAACATTATTTTACTCATGATACTTGCTGATAAAGCTGCAACAACTGCTACAGCAATTATCAAAATAAAAATATAAGGCGATGTGCCTTCAACTTTTGGATAACCAAGATAAAGGTATGGACCTATTAAACCTTGTGCAGTTAACCCTGCAATAATCACAGCAGTAAATAATGCAGACTTAAAAAAGCTGATATGTGTTTTTGATAATTCTTCAACGGCAAAAACAATACCGCCAAGAGGTGTATTAAATGCAGCAGCCAAACCAGCAGCAGCACCGGTCAGTATCATATTTTTCTTTGCAATCTTTGGCCACCATACCGGAAGCCATGAATTTATTTTGTGAAAGATGGATGCAGCAATATGAATTGTTGGGCCTTCTCTTCCAATAGCACCGCCACCTAAAACTAAAACGAGACTTGAGATAACTTTAATAAAAACAATCTTTAAGCTTAGTAGCTTTTCGATTTTATCTTTATTTCTTGGTGATGCTAATTCGATAGCAGCCATTACTTGCGGTATGCCGCTTCCTCGTGCAAAAGAAGAAAATCTTTTTACTAACCACCACGAAAGTATAAAACATACTGGCGCTATAATAAAGAATGACCAATTAAAATGTTGAATGATATAGTTAGTTCCTTTTTCGGAAAATGCAAAAAGCTTTGTGTATAATACTGCAAATAAACCTGTAACAATTGAAGCTATCCAAAAAGGAATACTTTGTAAAAGATTTGTCTTTACTTTTTCATTATGAATTCTATCGAAATATTTTTTTAACTGCTGTTTTATTTTTTGGAACAAGAACATTTTCTTTTAAAGAATGAATTACAAAGTTGCCGTTTAAAACTTTAAATTAGCCATTATTAAGATTAGAACTCGATTAGAATTATTTTGTTTAATATTTTTAACAATGATATTCAGTAACTATGTGGATTGAAAAAGGGACAATGGTTAAAATATGGATGAGAGAAAAATATTAATCGTTGAAGATGAAACTAAAATAGCTCAATCTTTAAAAAAGGGATTGACTGAAAATGGGTATTATATAGAACTAGCTTATGATGGAGCCATCGGCAAACGATTATTTCTTTCTCATAGCTTCGACTTGATTATTCTTGACATCAACTTACCCGAGATTAATGGCTATGAATTGTGTAGGCAAATAAGAAGCCATAATCAACACATTCCTATTATAATGTTGACTGCTTTAAATACAACAGAAGATAAAATTGAAGGATTTGATGTGGGTGCAGATGATTATCTGAGTAAACCTTTTGAATTTAAAGAATTATTAGTACGGCTCAGGGCTTTATTAAAACGAACAATTAATCAGCAATTGCCTTCAGGAAATATTTTAAAAGTTGCGGATCTTGAAATGAATTTAGACAGTAAAGAAGTAAAAAGGCATAATATTAAAATTAATCTTACCGCCAAAGAATTTCAGTTATTAGAATATTTTATGCGCAACCGAAACCGCGTTGTATCAAGAGCAGATATTGCTGTAAGTGTATGGGATATTGATTTCGACACACAAACAAATGTTATTGATGTGTATGTAAATTATTTGCGGAATAAAATAGATAAAAATTTTTCTACTAAATTAATCCATACGCAAGTTGGTATGGGATATATATTAAAAGAAGTTTATTAAAATGAAAATAAAGTATAGAATCACAATTCTTTTTACAATTCTAGTGACTACCATACTTTTATTTTTATGTGTATCCATTTATTATTTTTCAGGTCTTAATAGGCAAAATGAATTCAGAAAAAGGCTAAAGAACCGTGCTTTAACAACAGTTAGTTTATTATTAAAGGTTCCGGGTATTGATAAAGATCTGCTAAGAAAAATTGATGAATCAACATTAATTGCATTACAGCAAAAAAGTGTTATTGTTTATGATTACAGTGGTAAAATATTTTATAGTTATGAAGATGAAAATGTAATTCCAGTAAAGGCAAATGAAACTGTTTTTGAACGAGTTAAAAATAGTAGCGAGTATTATTTTAGTGAAAATAAAAAAGATGCAGTAGCAATAGAATATTCTGATTTAAATAAAAAATATATAGTTCTTAATGCTGCCTTTGATAAAGATGGTTTCGAGAAAATGGAGCAATTAAAGTGGATATTGATTTTTAGTTTTGTTACTGGTATATTAATCACTTTTATTTCAGGATTATATTTTTCAATCAGATTAGTTGCTCCAATAAAAAAAATAACCAAAGAGGTTAAAGAAATTTCATCTCAAAATTTGTCACGTAGAATAGAAATTGATGAGCCAAAAGATGAATTAAATGAATTGTCTTCAACGTTTAATGACTTGATGAATCGGTTGCAAGAATCCTTTGAAATACAGCGAAGATTCATTGCTAATGCATCTCATGAATTATCTACACCACTTACATCAATCCTTAGTCAACTTGAAATAACCTTGCAAAATGAAAGACCAATTTCAGAATATAAAGAAGTAATCAATTCTGTTTATGAAGATGTTAGAAACCTTAGTCAGTTAACTAAAAGTTTGCTTGAAATTGCAAAAGCAAGCGGAACTTCTGGTGGCATTGAATTGTTATTAATACGAATTGATGAATTATTAATGAAACTTCCTTCCGAATTAAAGAAGATAGATGCAAATTATAATGTTGAACTAAGTTTTGATTCGTTTCCTGACGAGGAAGATAAACTACTCATTTTCGGTAATTCAGATTTAATATACAATGCAATTAAAAATATTGTTTTAAATGCTTGTAAATATTCTGAGAATCATTTAGCTCGCTTAACACTTCATTTTTCTGAAAATAATCTTCAAATAAATATTGTTGATGATGGCCCGGGAATTAAAGTGGAAGATATACCGTATATTTTTCAACCTTTCTATAGAGGTAGCAATGTTAACTACAGTTCTGGATTTGGTTTGGGACTTTCATTGGCTTCAAAGATTATAGGAATACACAAAGGGACTTTACAATTTCAAAATAAAACCAGTGGGGGTGCAATTTTTAATATTTCACTTCCAATTGCAAAGGCTTTCCATACAATTTAGTAATTCTAATTACTTTCTAATCTCACCTTAATGTGCTTCTAATAGTAGGGGTTCATTTTTACATAAATGAATCTATTCAACTATAAAAAAGT
>CAILAF010000432.1 GCA_903832075.1 uncultured Chitinophagaceae bacterium | reverse complement strand
GCAAATTTTTCCTGTTCGCCGTATAATGCATCAAACAATAAAACAGCTTTGCAATTATATTTTGAGTGAAGCAGTAAATAACTCATCACTCTGTAAGCGCCGCTGTGTCCGGCATAGATCATATCAAACGAAATATTTTTATTGATACATTTTTCTTTCAATAAAAATTTAATTACATCATTCATAAAATAATTGAATGTATCTGCTTTCTCAAATTTGCCGCCATAACTATCTGGAGAATTTTTTGGTCCTTCCGGAAAAAGAAAAATAGCATTTAAATGCGCCGCATAAAATTGTTCGCGCAAAGGATAATGAATCAAAGCCGAATCAATATTATTTCCCCATCCGTGAAACCAAACAACAAAATGAAAAGGTTTATTCTTATCAAAATAATCAGGAACAAAAATATATGCACTGCTATCGTTGTAATGTTCTAATGCTGAATATGTTTTATTAGCATACAATCTTGGCTCATTATTTCTTAGTGAATCGGGAAACATAGCATAATGACTGCTGATACGAAACGATTTACCTGCTTGCGTTTGATTAGTTTGTGCTTGCAACATCAAAATGTTAAAAATTATCAATAAACAAAGCAATCTTTTCATTGTTATTATTATTATTGAATAAAAATACTTCTTTTTTAATGACATTTGCATTATCAAGTATAATCATCTTTTCATGCAATTATATTGTAACTCATTAACTGAATACAGTCGACTGATAACAAAAGAAATAAAAGTTGGTGATTTGTTGTTGGGCAGTTTACATCCAATTCGTATTCAAACAATGACGACTACCGATACAATGAACACCATTGCAACAGTTGAACAAACGATTCGTTGTATTGAAGCAGGTGCAGAACTGGTGCGCATTACAGCACCTTCAATAAAAGAAGCGGAAAATTTACTGAACATTAAAAATGAGTTGCGTAAAAGAGGATATACGATTCCATTAATTGCAGATATTCATTTTACACCAAATGCTGCAGAAGCAGCAGCAAGGATTGTTGAAAAAGTTAGAGTGAATCCCGGTAATTATGTTGATAAGAAAAAATTTGAACAGATAGAATATACCGATGCAGAATATGTTGAAGAGATTGAAAGAATTCGCGAACGATTCACTCCATTAATAAAAATTTGTAAAGAATACGGAACAGCCATGCGTATTGGAACCAATCATGGTTCATTGAGCGATAGAATTATGAGCAGATATGGTGATACTCCAATGGGAATGGTAGAAAGTGCAATGGAGTTTTTGCGAATTGCACGTGCAGAAAATTATCACAATATTGTATTGAGTATGAAAGCAAGTAATCCGCAAGTGATGGTACAGGCTTATCGTACACTCATCAATAAAATGTTTGAAGAATTCAATGAATGTTATGCATTGCATTTAGGTGTAACAGAAGCAGGTGATGGTGAGGATGGAAGAGTTAAAAGTGCAATTGGTATTGGAACTTTGTTGGAAGATGGAATCGGTGATACTATTCGTGTTTCGTTAACCGAAGATCCTGAATTTGAAATTCCTGTTTGTAAAGATTTAGTGAAACGTTATTCGGATGATAGTGGACGGAAGACAGATGACAGTAAAATCCCCATGATTGAAAGTATTCCATATTCTCCATTTCAATATAAGCGAAGAGAAACATTTGCAATTGATAATATTGGTGCAAAGCATGTGCCTGTGGTTATTGCAGATTTGAGTAAAATTGAAAAAATATTTCCAACAACATTAGAAAGTATCGGTTATAAATATGATGAGGTATTGGATAAATGGAATATTGGCGATGCCGCAGCAGATTATATTTTTTTAGGACATCAGGTTTTAGATTTTGAATTACCCGGAACATTGAAAGTAATTGTATATCCTGCAACCTGGGCATTGGTAAGTAATAAAGAAAAATACTTTCCCATTTTTGATGCCGGTGGATTTGTTGAAGCAGAACTAAAAAGTGATGTTTTGAATTTTGTGATGATTGATTGTTTTAATGATGAAACTTCAATTAATGATTTTACTTATTTAGATGAAGTTGCAAAAGATAAAACAGTTGTGTTGTGTTTAAGCAGTAAATCTCAACATGCAATGGCAGCTGTTCGAAGAATGTTTATAGAATTGCAACAAAGAAATTTTAAGAATCCCGTTATCATTAACATTGACAGCAATGGTAAAACACCTGATGAACATTTAATTCATTATGCAACTGAAGCTGGCGCTTTATTGTTAGATGGTTTTGGTGATGGTGTTTGTTTTGGAATGATTGAAGAAAGTTACAAGTTACAAGATTCAAGTTTCAAGAATGCAAGTGGTAGAAATTATGTTCGCAATAATTCTGTTGAACAATTTTTAAATAATACTGCATTCAATATTTTACAAGCAACACGAACAAGAATTTCTAAAACAGAATATATTTCTTGTCCAAGTTGTGGCAGAACATTATTTGATTTGCAGGAAACTACTTCAAAGATTCGTTCAAGAACAAATCATTTAAAAGGAGTGAAGATTGCTATCATGGGTTGTATTGTAAACGGTCCCGGCGAAATGGCCGATGCTGATTTTGGTTATGTTGGAAGCGGCGTTGGAAAAATTACCTTATATAAAGGGAAAGAAATTGTGAAGCGAAATATTGACAGCGATATTGCTGTTGATGAATTAATTAATTTATTAAAAGAAAATGAAGCTTGGGTAGAACCAAATTAATCATTCAACTAAAATTTATTTATGTATTATATAGTATATGGTTTGTTTTATTTATTATCCTTATTGCCATGGCGAGTAATGTATGTATTAAGTGATGCAATTTATGCATTGGTGTATTATATTTTTGGTTATAGAAAAGATGTGGTGATGCAAAATTTAAACATTGCTTTTCCTGAAAAAACAGAAAAGGAAAAAATAAGAATTGCCAAAGACTTCTATCATAACCTGATTGATAATTTTATTGAAATGATAAAATTAATTTCTATCACAAAAAAGGAATTCGAAAAAAGATTTTCTTCGAATGTTGAAATTATAAATGATTTATACGATACAGGAATTAATATTGAATTTTTGGCCGGACATTTTTTTAATTGGGAAATGGTTAATTATGGGGCGGCTTTAACTTGTAAATATCCTTTTGTTGGCGTGTATATGCCGCTTGACAATAAAGTATTTGATAAAATAATTTATGATATAAGGGTAAAGTATAAATCTATTTTAATTCCTACATCAGAATTTAAAACCAAATTTCATACATACGTAAGAGGTAGATATGCATTGGGTTTGGCTGCAGATCAGCGTCCATCAAATCCTAACAAAAGTTATTGGATTAAATTTTTTGATAGACTCACCCCCTTTATTCCGGGTCCTGAAAAAGGAGCAAAAAAAAATAATACTGCCATTGTGTTCGCACATTTTTATAAAACAAAGCGTGGTTATTTTCGAACTGATTGTGAAATCATAACAACCACACCAAATGAATTTAAAGATGGTGAGTTAACTAAAATTTTTGCGAATAAAGTTGAGCAAGCAGTTAAAAAAATTCCTGCAAATTATTTATGGACACACAAAAGATGGAAGTTTCAATTTGATCCCGAAAAGCATCAGCATTTGGTGATTGAATAATTTTTTGAGACCAGCTTTAGTTTTTCATGGCATCTTCGTTGCCACGCTCGTTTCAAATGCAGAATAAAAAAATGGCAAATTAATTTAATGCTTCAACAGTTTTTTCTATTTCAAATTTATCAGATAATTCTTTGATGCTCTTCCAACCGCCAACAACATTGCGAATATTATGAATGCCTTCTTTTTTTATTAATGAAGAAGCAATTAAACTTCTGTAACCACCCGCACAATGAATATAAATGTTTTGATTGTCTTCCATATTTGCCATACTTCCGGGATCATTCAATTCTAATAATGGAATATTGACAGCTTGTTTAATATGTCCATCAGCAAATTCTGTTTCTTTTCTTACATCAACAATTACTAAATTTTCATCAAACGGAATATCCATTGCTAATTCATCGGCTTTAACGTCAATAATTATATCAATTGTTTCTCCTGCTGCTTTCCATGCTTCATAACCGCTTTGCAAATAACCATCTATCTTTTCAAAACCTACTCTTGCTAAACGAATAATTGTTTCCTTTTCTTTTCCATTTTCTGTAACAAGAATAATTGGTTTATCAAATGATAATAAGCTGCCTGCCCATTCTGCAAAGCGACCTTCTAAACCAATAAATATTGAACCGGGTACAAAGCCTTGTGTAAATATTTCAGCTCTTCTTGTATCCAAAATTATTACATCACTATTTTTAATTTTTGATTTGAATACATCAACACTTAAGGGTTGCAATGCTTTTTCCATGATGTTGTTTAAGCTTTTGTATCCTTCTTTATTAATCTTTGCATTAATTGGAAAATATGCAGGGGGTAATGCTAATCCTTCAGTAACTGCTTTTATAAAATCTTCCTTTGTTGCTTGTTGTAAAGCATAATTAGTTTGTTTTTGATTGCCGATAGTGCTATAAGTTTCTGGTCCTAAATTTTTTCCGCAACTGCTTCCTTCGCCATGTGCAGGATATAAAATAATATCATCGTTTAATGGCATAATTTTTTTTGCAAACTATCATACATCATGCCTGCAAGATCTTGCATGGTTAATTCTTCACCTTTTTGTGCTAGATCAGGTCTGCCAACATCTCCTACAAATAAAGTATCACCGGTAAATATTGCATAATCTTTTTTATTCTCATCCTTCAATAAATAACAACTACTTTCCAAAGTATGTCCTGGTGTATGCAATACTTCAATAGTTAATTTTCCGAGTGAAAATTGTTCACCATCTTTGGCAATGTGTACGGGAATATTTGTGACTGTATCTGGGCCAAAAACAATTGTAGCGCCGGTTGCAGCAGCCAAGTCTATATGACCACTTACAAAATCAGCGTGAAAATGTGTTTCTAAAATATATTTGATTTTAGTTTTTCGTTCAGTGGCTAATAGAAGATAGTCATCAATATCGCGTAAAGGATCTATCACAGCAGCTTCACCATCACTTTCAATATAATAGGCAGCTTCACTTAAACATCCGGTATATAATTGCTGAATGAACATGAGCGAATAATTTTTGCGAATGTAAAAATAATAATGGCACAGCTTAATAACTGTGCCATTAAAAGATGGATAACAAAAAGTTAATTACACTTTTTATCCTACTAAATCTGTTGCAAATTTGATTACTTCAGCAATGCGTGTGTAATTAGGAGAATAAAAGATGAATTTGCCAGTACGTTGTGTACTTACAATTCCTGCACGACGAAGGATTGCCAAATGTTGTGAGGCTACAGATTGCTCTAAACGAAGTTTTACATACAATTCTGTTACCGTCATGCGTTTGTGTTCATCAAGTAGCTTTAACATTTGTTGGCGAAGTTTGTGATTAATTGCCCTTAATGTCATTGCAGCTTTTTTGCTTTGCACTAAATCAATTTTTACAAGTGCTCTTCCGTTGTTTAATGTTAGGAAGTTTTGTGAATGAGTCATAAAATAATAATTGGGGGTTATACAATAATTCTATTGCATAAAGTTAAAACAATATTTGTTGATTTTACAAACTTATTTTAAAAAAAATATATAAACTAAATCTACTTTTTTTGTGGAGTATAAAACTCTTTTAAATAAAAAGGTTCACTGTATGCCAAATCAGCAAACTGCTGACTTGCTAACTTTTCTTCGGAAAATTTAATCATGTACGAAGAATTATATTGTATTGAAGAATAATAAGCATTAGGATGTTTAATGATGTTCCTACATTTTTCCGAACCATTTCCACTAAAAATAATTGTTTGTTTTGACAGATGGGCTGTAAATAAATGTTCATCAATGATTATTGCCGAAGAAGGCATGATGGTTTGCAATGAATCATCAAATAATGCAGTAAATACTTCCATTCTTCTTGCATCAATCATCGGACAAAACAATATATTACTTGTTTCTTTTTTAGTTTTCTTTATTTCATCAATTGCTGCAATTGCCATTACTTCCAAAGTGTTTACAACAATCAGTGGTTTATTCAAAGCAAAACATAAACCTTTTGCAGAAGCTAATCCAACTCTTAAGCCAGTATAACTTCCCGGGCCGTTAGTAACAGAAATAGCAACAATATCATTCAATGACAGATTTAGAGAAGAAAAAATTTTTTTAATCGCAGGCTGAATAAAAGATGCATGATTTTTTTGATCAATGCTTTCTTCTAATGCCAATAAAATTCCATCATTGCTTAAACATACTGATGCATGTTCTGTTGCTGTATCTATGTTTAATATCAATGACATCTTATAAAGGATAAATTTTTTGCGCAAATTATTTCTACATAATAGATATGTAAAAATGATTTGCACAAAAATAGGTTGATTGAAGGAAATGCTGTTAATTGCCAAACATTCTAAATTTATTTTTATGTCGAAACAAATTATTAAAACAGATAAAGCACCTGCGCCGATTGGTCCTTATAATCAAGCTGTAAAAACGGGCGAATTATTATTTATCAGCGGACAAGTTGCAATTGATCCTTCAACCAATGAGTTAATTAAAGGAACAGTAAAAGAAGAAGCCCATCAAGTAATGAAAAATTTAAAAGCCATTTTAGATGAAGCCAAACTTACTTTTGAGCATATTGTAAAAACAACCATTTTTTTAAGTGATATGAGTTTGTTTACTGAAGTGAATGAAGTGTATGGAAGTTATTTTAGCAGCGATTATCCAGCACGTGAAACTGTTGCTGTGAAAGGGTTGCCAAAGAATGTAAATGTTGAGATCAGTATGATTGCGACAGTAAGTTTATAAAATTTTTATCGAATAAGTTGTTTTAAAAATTTTGGATTGATTGGGTTCTAACAAAATCAATCCTTTTTTATTATTGAATGCATCAGGTATGCTGCTTAAGTTTTCAATCGCAATACTTTTACGATGCGGTGGTGTATAAATTTGTAAATAGGGATAAGATTTTTCAGGATGAATAGTTAATTGCAATTGATTATTTTTTAAAACACAAGTTGATTCTCCGGGTTTATTTAAAACAAAACAATTATCCAAGAAAATATCTTTTAAAGAAGATGCATTTATAAAGTGTTCATCTTTTAATTCTTTATCGGTTGGAATTAATGTTTCATCAAATTCAATTTGAGTATTACTGTCAAATTGTAAACTATAATCATCAACATTAGTCCCTAAAGTAAAATATGGATGCCATCCATCTGCAATCGGAATAGTTTTTTTGTTGTGATGAAGAATGGAAGTAGTAACAGATAATTTATTATTGATTTCTAATTTCCAATTGATTAATATTTCAAACGGGAAAGGATAGCCTGTATCTGTTGCTTCGTATTTATATCTTAAACCAACTGTGGCATGATGTTCGTCTGCATGTGTTGTTAATATTTCAAACACTGCATCGTAAATAATTCCATGAATAGCATGTTCACCTAAATAAAATTTATTAATCTTATAATTAACATCATTCCAATTATATTCACCTTTCTTTAATCTGCATACGAATGGAGTAATTTTCGCACTATTAAATCCGTTGGTAATATTTTGTTTTGCATCATCAATAGAATCAAAACCATCAATACAATTAAATAATTTATCTTTTAATTGAATTTTGAATGCGTTCAATAATCCACCGAAAGAATATATTTCTGCTTGAGTATGATTGATAGTATCTTTTAAAATGATAATTGGAAAATTTTGTGATTGATTGGTTTGTACTGTAAATCGCATGTGATTTATTTTGTGAACGGAAGATAAAACCAAATTGGTAAACTATCATAAAAAACTAACAATCGTTAACTTTTATCTGTTAATTTTGTTTTTAACAGAAATTGTTAGTTATGGGTTTTATGTTGAAACATAAAGTTAGAATTGTTACAGCTGCAAGTTTGTTTGACGGTCATGATGCAGCCATTAATATCATGCGCCGAATCATGCAAAGTAAGGGCGCGGAAATTATTCATCTCGGTCATAACAGAAGTGTTCTTGAAATTGTTGAAGCTGCTATTGAAGAAGATGCACAAGGCATTGCCATTACTTCATATCAAGGCGGTCATGTAG
>CAILAF010000431.1 GCA_903832075.1 uncultured Chitinophagaceae bacterium | reverse complement strand
ATGCCTGTAACATCAAATTCATTGCCAATACGGTGCAAAATAAACTCAGTAATAATAACCATCCCCAATCGTTAATAGAAGGAAAAATATTTTGTGAAGGAAATAAATGAAGATATAACGGCATAAATAATGTTAATATTAATAAACCACCGCCTAATTCATATAACATGATAGTTTGCGGTGGTGCAATGTTTACATGTCTTTTGTTTAATACAGAAAATAATGCACTTAATACTGCCGATGCAATTCCAACAATAATTCCTGTTCTGTAACGAACATCAAAATGAAAAATAATATAAATACCTGCTAAACTTATTAACCCTAAAATAATTTCGACAGCACTTATTTTTTTATGTGTGAAGATGGGTTCGAACAATGCAGTAAATAATCCGGTGGATGCAAAGCACACCAATCCGATAGAAACATTTGCATATTTTATACTTCCATAAAAACAAACCCAATGAAATGCAATCAATGTTCCAATACCAACTAATTTAAGAATAGATGAAGCAGATAATTTTTTCAAACTTCCTTTCCATTGCAATAAAATAAATAAACCAATCACCGTTAAAAAAATGCGATACCAAACCAACAATCCTTCATTCAATTGAATTAATGCACCCATGATTCCTGTAAAGCCTGCTAAAAAAACGGAGATATGTACTTTAATAAGTGCTTGTTTCATTCATTAAAGAAACAAAATATAAACAGAGAAAATAAAAATAAATTAATTGCTTTTTGCAGCCAATCCATTAGTAAATGGAGTAATAATCTTAGCTGAGTTACCTGCTTTTACTTTTTTTCGATAGTTCTTAAACATGCTCTGCCATTGAATCTTAAGCACCCCAAACACACCTTCTTTTAAAATTCCTTTACTCATTTTACTTACACCAATTTTTCTATCGATGAATGTAATAGGCACTTCAACAATTTTAAAACCTAATTTCCAAGCAGCAAATTTCATTTCAATCTGAAAAGCATATCCAACAAAATGAATGGCATCCAAATTAATTGTTTCTAAAACTTTTCTTGTATAACAAACAAAGCCTGCTGTTGGATCATTAACTGGTAGCCAAGTAATAATTTTTGTATATAAAGCGCCACCTTTAGAATATAAATGTCTATTTAAAGGCCAATTTTCAACTTTACCACCGGGAACATATCTACTACCAACTGAAACATCACCTAATCCATCTTTACATGCGAGATATAATCTTTCTAAATCTTTTGGATTGTGAGAGAAATCTGCATCCATTTCAAAAATAAATTCATACCCTTTATCAATACACCATTTAAACCCATGAATATATGCAGTTCCTAATCCTTGCTTACCACATCGTTGTTCTAAAAAAAGTTGATTAGGAAATTGTAACATTAATTCTTTTACGATATCTGCAGTACCATCTGGAGAATTATCATCTACTATAAGTACACAATAATTTAATTGAAGAGAGAACACAGCATTTATAATTGCAGCAATATTTTCCTTCTCATTATAAGTAGGTATGACAACTATTTTTTCCAAATGGGGGAAATATTAGGATACTAAATTACAAAATTCATTATGAAATAAATACATGGAATACACATTTTACCGACAAGAACCATATTTATACCTTTTTTAGCAATGTTCGATTAAGTATTTCGGTGAGCTTTTGTTTAGTATTCATTGCAAAATCTCCTTTCATCATCCAATCATAATATTGAGGTTCCTCTTTCAAAACTTGAGCAACAGGTTTTCCTTTATGCTTACCGAAATTAAAAATTTCGATGCCTTTATCTTTAATCATTCGCCTGGCAAAATCAACTATATCATCTTCTCCGGTAAATTTAACAATACTATCAACTGTATTTCCTAATTGAGGATAACGTTCTACTTGTGCTTCTAAAACTTCCCAAGTGGCTGCTGCATCTGCTTCTGCGCTATGTGCACCATCTAAATTTTTATTACAATAAAATTTATAGGCAGCAGAAAGTGTTCTTTGCTCCATCATATGATACACCTTTTGTACATCTAATAATTTTCTGCTTTCAATATCTACAGAAATCCCAGCTCTTAAAAATTCTTCATTGAGCATGGGGATGTCAAATCGATT
>CAILAF010000430.1 GCA_903832075.1 uncultured Chitinophagaceae bacterium | reverse complement strand
CACTCTCTGCATCAAATAATTTAATCACTTCATCAACCTGTGATGCAGTAAAACAAAACTCTTTGATGATCTCCCAAATTATATTTTTTATTGGATTTGATTTTTGTAAAAGCAAAACAGGAATATGAAATTCAATTTCGTTTTTTACCAATAATTTCTTCTTGTGAGATTGAATGGATTGATGATACAATTCATTCACTTCATTGAATCGTTCAATATTTTGCAAAATATTTTCTTCCACATTCGGGAAGACTTTTTGCAATGCTGGAATTAATTCATTTCGAAAATAATTTCTCGTGTATTTATTGGATTGATTTGATGAATCTTCTACCCAACTTAAATTATTTTCTTTTGCATAAAAAATAATTTCATCTCTTGTTGCAAACAATAAAGGACGAATGATTTTATCTTTTTGATTAATTGGTTGAATACCTGTTAATCCCTGAATACCTGTGCCACGAAAGAATTTCATCAATACCGTTTCAATATTATCATCGGCATGATGTGCCGTTGCTAAAAAGATGACAGATTTTGTTTTGCTGTCATCAGTCATCTTAAAACTTTCAACTAATTCCTTAAACCAATTAAATCTTAAAATCCTTGCAGCTTCCTGTGTGCCAATTTTATTTTCTTCAATAAATTTATTTGTATCAAACTTTTTAACAAGCACTTCTTTATTATATTTTTTTCCTAATGTTTTTACAAAGGTTTCATCTCTATCACTTTCTTCTCCGCGCAATTGAAAATTGCAATGTGCAATTGTAAAATCAAAACCGGTTTTACAAATTAAATCAGTCAATACAATACTATCAACTCCACCACTAACTGCTATTATCAAATGACAGTTAGAAGTTGACAGATGACAGAATTTTTCTTCCCAATTATTTTTAAAATGTTCTAATAAATTCATAAAAAAATGTCATTCTGAACGAAGTGAAGAATCTTATTAAATCTAATTAGATGCTTCGCTATGCTCAGCATGACAAAAAATATTTCAAATAATTAAATAGCAAATTTTACTTTTTACTTTCTTTTGCCCATGCATCTTTTAATGTAACCGTTCTATTAAAAATTAATTTATCAGTTGTTGAATCTTTGTCTAAACAAAAATATCCTTTGCGTAAAAACTGATAACGTTCATCTAATTTCGCATCTTTTAAAAGCGGCTCTGCATAAGCATTTGAAACTACTTGCAAAGAATTTGGATTAATATATTCTTTAAAATCTCCTTCTTCATTTGATGGATCTTCTACTTTAAATAATCTGTCATATAATCTTACTTCAACTTTAATGGCATGTGCCGCACTTACCCAATGCAATGTTCCTTTAACATGAATGCCGCTGGTATCATTTCCACTTTTACTTTCCGGAATATAAGTGCATCTTAATTCATTAATATTTCCATCAGCATCTTTAATTACTTCATCGCATTTAATAATGTAAGCACTTTTTAATCGAACCATATTGCCCGGTGATAAACGAAAATATTTTTTTGCAGGAACTTCCATGAAATCTTCTCTCTCAATAAATATTTCTTTGCTAAAAGGAATTTGTCGAGTTGAATCGTTTGCATCATCTGCATTTCCTTCGCTGGTAATGTATTCAACTTCATCATTAAAATTTGTGATCACTACTTTTATCGGATCAATCACAACCATTCTTCTTAATGCAATTCTGTTTAAATGTTCACGCACACAAAATTCTAACAAACCAACATCAACAACATTTTCTCTTTTGGCAATTCCAACTCTGTCGCAAAACTCACGAATACTTTCCGGCGTATAACCTCTACGACGCATTGCAGTGATGGTGGGCATTCGCGGATCATCCCAACCACTCACATGATTTTCATTTACCAATTGCAACAACTTACGCTTACTCATTACGGAGTAAGTCATATTTCTTCTTGCAAATTCATATTGATGCGATGGATAAATTTCTAATTTCTCAATCAACCAATCATACAATTCTCTGTGCGGAACAAATTCTAAAGTACAAATTGAATGCGTGATATTTTCAATGCTATCACTTTGTCCGTGTGCAAAATCATACATCGGATAAATGCACCACTTATCTCCTGTGCGATGATGATGTGCATGTTTAATGCGATAAATAATTGGATCTCTCATTAACATGTTTGTGTGCGACATATCAATCTTTGCACGCAACACTTTTTCTCCATCTTTATATTTACCGGCACGCATTTCTTCGAACAACAAAATATTTCCATCAATACTTCTGTCGCGATATTTATTATTTACACCTGCATGAGTTGGTGTTCCTTTTTGATGTGCAATTTCTTCGCTGGTACTATCATCAACATAAGCCAAACCCTTTTTAATTAATGTAACTGCAAATTGATATAACTGATCAAAATAATCGCTGGCATATAATTCATTCTTCCATTCAAAGCCTAACCATTTAATATCTGCTTTAATACTGTCAACATATTCTGTTTCTTCTGTTACAGGATTGGTATCATCAAAACGAAGATTAGTATAACCGGGATATTTTTTAG
This sequence comes from uncultured Chitinophagaceae bacterium, assembly GCA_903832075.1. Taxonomy (GTDB): domain Bacteria; phylum Bacteroidota; class Bacteroidia; order Chitinophagales; family Chitinophagaceae; genus CAILAF01. Next base: position 157 of record CAILAF010000430.1, on the reverse strand, counting down.
AAAGACCAAAATTTAAACAAATACTTGTTGCATGACCCATGTGCAGATAGCCATTCGGCTCCGGCGGGAAACGTGTGATGATCTGTTTGTATTTGCCATTCTTCAGATCCGTTTCAATAATTTCTTCTAAAAAATTTAAACTTTTTTCTTCGCTCAT
>CAILAF010000429.1 GCA_903832075.1 uncultured Chitinophagaceae bacterium | reverse complement strand
TTTATAATCGGGTAACGGAATTTCCAAAATTGATGTGTTTCAATATTTTCAATCCAAACGTTTAAAGAAGCGTAATGAACATTTTGATTCTTATATTTTATTATATTACAATCAAAATGCAGTGTATCATTTTTATTGAATTGTAGTTTATTGATTTGAATAAAAGATGAATCTTGCGCATTAGCAAAAACAAATGCAAAAGCAGAAAAGAGTAAAAAGATTTTTTTTATCACTATTTAAATTAAAGGAATGAAGAAATAATTATTTCCTCCAAACTATTTCCGGTTTTGAATACCCAAATATTTTAAATTCATAATTTCCTTTGGTTTTAGTTTCTATTCCATAATCACCTCGCTTGGTATACACAACAATAGCGCCTTTACCACCCGGAGACAAATAAGCAGGTGGCGGATAAGTCTTAATCATGGCTATATCTTGAGTATTTACAGAATACCAATCGAAGTATTCCAAATTTTGCCTCAGTTCATCAATAAATATATCAACATTGGAATCTGCTGGTCGAGGCTTCCTATTAATTGTATGAAAATCAGATACACCTCGCCATAATAAAAAATATGTATTATTACCCAAATCATCAATATGTAATCCCGGAACTTTTCCTTTTACAAATTCTATAAAAGATTTGTATCGTGTAATCTGATCGCTTTCAATTCCATCAAAAAATTTTGCATCGCCTGATTTAAAAAGCCCGGTAGAATATAGTTCATCGAACTTTTCTATTTTAGTTTTAACCTTTCCTTCAACAGAAACATTGGGTAATGTTGTTTGCCTGTAAAAATCTGTATAATTAAATTGATAATTGTTTGTAGTAATCTTTTTATTCGATACTATATTTTTATCGGAACCAATTTGTATTATTTGAGTAACGGCTGCATCGGCAACAAAAAAAGAATCTAATGGAGATTTTACATTTACCATCAATGTATTTTCTTCATTCTTGTTCGTAGGAGAAAAAATAAATGAAACAGTATCTTCAAATAAATGTCCATTTAACTTGAATGTTCCATCGGCATTAGGCGTAAAAGTATTTAAGTATGCATTGCCTTCTTTTGTAACGATGAAATAATTAATTTCTTTTTGTGATGTTTGATAATTGGTTATTTGTCCTTCTAATTGAAAAAACCTTCTTTGTATTAAAAAGTTGAATGCATATTTACCATCCGGCAATGAAGCGTTAATAACAAGATTACCTTTTGTTTCTCCATTTATAATCGGGTAACGGAATTTCCAAAATTGATGTGTTTCAATATTTTCAATCCAAACATTTAAAGTTGCGTAATGAACATTTTGATTTTTATAAGTCAAATAATTACAATCAAAATGTACTGTATCATTTTTATTAAACTGTAGTTTATTGAATTGAATAAATACTGTATCCTGTGCATAAGCAAGAGTAAAAGCAAAAGCAGAAAAGAGTATAAAGATTTTTTTTATCACAATTAAAATTAATACATTTTATCTTCAAAAATTATATGCCTTATGAAGCATTGTATAAATAGGATGCAATTTCTACGAATTTCCATATAAGATTTTTTTTTGTTGTATTTAATAGCAATATTGCATTTGGTTTTATTAACTTTTTCTCGCGATAGAAAATTACATGGCATTTGTATGTTGGTTTAGTTTTAGTTCTAACTGAGCTATACTTCTTTCCTACTTTGTTCGGAGATAGTCCACTAATTAGTGGA
>CAILAF010000428.1 GCA_903832075.1 uncultured Chitinophagaceae bacterium | reverse complement strand
GACGTATTGAAATTGCCCTAGAGGGCAATTTCAATACTTCAATTGTACAATTATCTGAACTTAGGCCTATTAACCCCCTAAATCAGATAGACATGAACAAATTTGAAAATAATTGGATTGTGTACCACGAAATACATCGGCTTAAAAGAGATTATATGAAAGCATCACAAATAGCCTCGTATCTGGTGATGGATAAAAGAACAGTGAAAAAATATTTAGCTATGAGCGAGAAAGATTATATTGAATATCAAAGGGCCTTATCCAAAAGGGCAAAGAAGCTTGAGGATTATGAGGTCTTTGTAAAAGAACGCATAGAAGCTTGCCTGGATGCATCGGCAGCACAGGTTCATGATTGGTTAAAAGAGTGTCATCCAGACTTTATGAAAGTTAGCGTAAAAACGGTTTATAATTTTGTCTTGTATGTACGTGAAAAATATAAATTAATCAAGGAGTTTGAGATAAGGGAATATTGCCAGGTTCCTGAACTACCTTATGGAAAGCAGGCTCAGGTTGATTTTGGCGAGTACAATATGTTCGATATCGAAAGCCAACGCAGAAAAATATATTTCTTTGCAATGGTGTTAGCACGTTCAAGGTATAAATTTGTTTTCTTCTCTGAACATCCATTTACTTCGGAAACAGCTATTGATGCTCATGAAAAAGCATTTGCATTTATTGAAGGTTATCCCGAAGAAGTAGTTTATGATCAAGACAAAGTTTTGTTGAGCAATGAAAACAAGGGGAATCTTATACTTACTAATGCTTTTCGCAATTACCACGCAAGTCGGTCATTTAAATTACACTTCTGCCGCAAAGCTGATCCACAAAGCAAGGGAAAGATAGAAAATGTGATCAAATACGTCAAGTATAACTTTTTAAGGGGTCGAACATTTTATGATATTCACACACTGAACCATCAGGTGACAGAGTGGCTTGGGCGTACAGCCAATGCAAAGCTACATTCTTCAACACAATTGATTCCTGCACAAGAGTGGCTGATAGAGAAATCTAATTTAAGGCATTTGCGGGAACCTTTTCTGATACATGAGGGTGAATGCCCCTATAAGGTCAGAAAAGACAACACAATTAGCTTTAGAGGTAATTTTTATAGTCTTCCAGTAGGAACATACCAAGGATATGACTCTGTAGTATTTTTAATACAAGAAAATGACTCCCTGATTATTCATAACAATGATAAGCAGGAAATTGCCCGTCATCAAATATCAAACATCAAGGGCAAGCTGATTTCCAATAATAATCATTATCGTGACGGATCAATCAAGATCAGAGAACTTATGGAACTTGTTTCGGAAAATTTTTCTGATCATCAAAAAGCATTGGAATATCTGGTAATTATTCGGGAGCAGAATCCAAGATATGTGCGTGATCAGGTGAAGATGATTCACACTGTATGCGATAAATATAAGATGCAACAGAGGGATAAGGCATTGCAATACTGCATGGAGAATAAGATTTTCAAAGCAAGCGATTTTGAGCCTGTTCTAATTGCTCTTGACCAGGAAAAATTAGTCGCCTGCAAAAATGACAAACCTTCCCTGATTGAAAAAAAGAAATATCGGGTAATACCTCAAAAAAGTAATTTATCAGATTATAAACAAATACTAAACTAAAATGAAAACACAAACAGAAAACTTATGCTCTCTTGCCAAACAGCTCAATCTGTCGGGCATTGGAACTATTGTAGATAAGCTGCTCATGGATGCCCAGCAGGAACAATCAAGTTATCTTGACTTTGCCCTGAAATTATTAAACACGGAAATAGAACACCGTAACAGCCAAAATCTTCTCAGAAGGCTTAAAGTAGCAAAGCTACCAGCAGGCAATGACCTTGATAACTGGCAACATAACAGACAGAACGGATTATCAAAACAGCAACTTGCACAATTACGGGAATGTGTATGGCTTGACCAGAATTTTAACATCATACTCATGGGGCCAAGCGGGACAGGTAAAACATTAATCGCTGCTGGTCTTTGTCTGGATGCAGTTAAAAAAGGATATAAAGCCATGTTCAGAACAATGGAGCAACTCAATTACATCCTTAAAATGAAAGATATAACTAAATCCGCTGCTAATGAACTCAATACAATCCTTAAAGCAAATCTGGTGGTAATTGATGATATTATGATGTTCCCTGTAGAAAAAAAACAGGCAGTAGCTCTCTTTAATCTTATCAATCATCTCCACCAGAACGCATCAATGATTGTTACGACAAATAAAAGTCCCGATGAGTGGGCAACAATGCTTGATGATGAAGTGCTGGCAACTGCTATACTGGACAGGATCCTTTATAATTGTGAAATCGTAAAACTATCAGGAAAATCATTCCGTATTGATAACAGAAAAACAATTTTTTAAAAAATGATAAATGAAAACTTAATATATTTGCAAGAAAAATGGTAAATAACAATGCTCAAAATCGGTAATTAGTGATGTACTAAATGTGGACATTTCTATTTACCGAAAATGGACATTTGTAGTTACCGCTTACAGTGTTCCGCTCGGAGTAACTTTTTCATTTTTAATTGCTGCACCAATGATCAATGAAGTAGCCGTTATTTTGCTGTTTGGCTTATTCGGCTGGAAAACAGCGTTGATTTATATTATAACAGGCCTGTTCATTTCAATTTTATCAGGTTGGATAATTGGCAGATTGAAACTTGAAAAATGGGTTGAAGAATGGGTATATCAAACTAAATCAGGCGAAAATACGTTTGAAGAAAAAAAACTTTCATTTTCCTCTCGCATACAATTTGGTTTTAATGCAGTAAAAGAAATTGTAAGCAAAGTCTGGATATATATTATTATTGGTATAGCTGTTGGCGCCGGGGCTCATGGATATGTTCCTGCTGAATTTATGGCTTCTTTCATGGGCAAAGATGCATGGTATGCTGTTCCGCTTTCTGTTTTGATAGGGATCCCTCTTTATTCTAATGCTGCTGGAATTATCCCAATTGTTAGTGTTTTAATAGAAAAGGGAGCATCATTAGGTACTGCTCTGGCTTTCATGATGTCGGTAATAGGGTTATCACTACCAGAAGTAATCATCTTAAAAAAAGTGTTAAAAATGCCTCTCATCATCACGTTTGTTTCAGTTGTTGGCATAGGCATTATAATAGTAGGATACCTTTTTAATATAATTTTTTAAACTAAATAAAAAATACAATGGCACATCCCAAAAGCAATGATTACAATGAAAAAGATATTGCACTAGCGCGTTATTCAAAAGCATTAGGGCATCCTGCTCGTGTCGCCATTATAAAACATCTGGCTTCAATGAACACTTGTTGTTTTACAGATATACTATACGAACTACCTATTGCCCAGGCCACAGTTTCGCAGCATCTTACCGAATTGAAAAACTCCGGATTAATACAAGGATGCGTTGAACCCCCAAAAGTACAATATTGCATAAATAAAGAAAATTGGGAAACTGCTCAAAAATTATTCAATGAATTCTTAAATATTAAAATTGTCAGAACTTAAATTTTAAAACTATGACTATAAAAGTTTT
>CAILAF010000427.1 GCA_903832075.1 uncultured Chitinophagaceae bacterium | reverse complement strand
GTCATAAATTAAAAAATCCAAAGCCTTTTGTAATTCAAGGTGCTGTTCATTTTAATAATGATGAATCAATAAAAGTTTTTGCAGATAAAACTTTGAATGCCATAAAAAAATGTGAATACTATTTATCAAATACAGAATATGAAAAACAAAGATTGGTTGACTTGGGAATTGATGAAGAAAAAATTGTAACAGTTGGCGTTGGTGTTGAGATGAAAATGTATGAAAATGGTGATAGAAATTATTTTCGCGAACAAATGAATGTTGCCGATGATGAAGTGTTAGTTGCTTATATAGGAAGAATTGAATCTACAAAAAGTATTGATGTTCTATTAAAAGCAATGCCATTGGTATGGAAACAAAACAATAAAGTAAAACTTGTGATTGCTGGTTATGCTAATGAATATCTAACAGTTTTAAAAAATATTGTTGCAGACTTTTCTGAAGAACAAAAACAAAGAATTCGGTTCATTGTCAATTTTTCTTTTGAAAGGAAAATTGATTTGTATCATTCGTTAGATATTTTAGTATTGCCTTCAATCAGCGAATCTTTTGGGATGGTTTTTTTAGAAGCATGGAGTTGTAAAAAACCTGTTATTGGGACTTCTATTGGAGCAGTTAAATGCGTTGTGAATGATGGTGTAGATGGATTGTTAGCATTGCCTGATAATGCAAATGATCTTGCAAAAAAAATTATTGATTTATCAATTAATGAAAGTAAAAGAATAGAAATGGGTGTTAACGGGTTTAATAAAACTAAGCAGCTTTATACTTGGGAAGTTGTTGCAAAAAAATATCGCGATACATATATTAAAGCTATTAAAAAGTTTAAAGCAATTGCATAATTCATGTGTGGAATTGTAGGAATATTAGAACATCGTTCAACAAAAATCAATCAAAGTAAATTTTTGCAATGGTCGCTGAAAACCATGCAGCATAGAGGCCCTGACTCAAATGGTGTTTGGAATAATGAAATTTACCATACTGGATTTGTTCGTTTATCAATTCGTGATCTGTCTCACAATGGTGATCAACCTATGCATTCACAATGCGACCGTTATGTAATTTCTTTTAATGGAGAAATTTATAATTCAGAATATTTTAAAAATATTTTGATTAAAGATGGAATTAATTTTAAATCTACTTCAGACACTGAAGTGTTGTTATATTCTTTGATGAAATGGGGTCCAATAGAATTGCTTCCAAAACTGAATGGCATTTTTGCTTTCGCTTTTTTTGATAAGCAAGAAAATAAATTAATTATTGCAAGAGATAGAGTTGGTGTAAAACCTTTGTACATCGGATGGTGTAATGATGGCATTATATATAGTTCGCAATACGATCATGTGATTAATCATCCTTATTGCAGCGAAAATGATTTAGATGCAAATGTTATTGGGCTGTTTTTAAATTTAGGATATGTACCTGATCATTCCGGAATCGTTAAAAACACTATGTTATTTCCGCATGGTCATTATGCAGTGATTGAGAAAAATAAAAACATTCAGATAAAAGAATATTATTCTTATCCATTTATTAATACTTCATCTTCTTTGCAATTAGATGAAGTATTGGATAAATCTGTAGATCAACAAATGGTAAGTGATGTTCCAGTTGGAACATTTATGAGTGGTGGTGTTGATAGCACGTTGATAACATCATATGCGGTTAAAAAGAAAGATCATATTCAATCCTTCACAATTGGAACTGAGGATAAGAAAATGGATGAAAGTGAAGCAGCACAAGCATTTGCCAATATCTTTCAAACAAAACATCGGTGTAAATTTATTCAGGAAAAAGATGTTTTGAATATTATTGATGAAAATTTCAAAGCTTATTCAGAACCATTTGCAGATTATTCTTCTTTGCCAACTTTATTGTTATCAAAAATGGCCAGAGAAAATGTTACAGTTGCTTTAAGTGGTGATGGTGGCGATGAATTATTTTGGGGTTATCCGCGCAATCAAAAAATATTAACTGCTTCGCAAGCTTTTCAGCATAATTATATTGTTAGAAGCATGATGTTGCTAAACGAAAAATTAATTAAGCCAAAACAGCGATCCTTTAATCGCCGACATGTTCAAACAAAAAATTATTTGGAATATTATTATCGGTCAATTTATATCAATGGCTCTGAACTTTGGCTAAATAAATTGATGAATAGTGAAGTGAAGGATCCATATTTTTTTAAACAAATTTCTGCAAATGAAAATGATTTAAATGATCCAATTGTTATAATGAATAAAACTAGAAAATTAGAAGTTGATTTGCATTTGCAGAGAATATTATTAAAAGTTGATAGGGCAAGTATGTTTAATAGTTTAGAAGTGCGCGTTCCTTTTTTGGATAATGATATGTTGGATTACAGTGCTTCTTTAAATTTTGAAAGTTGTATTGTTGACGAGCAAGGAAAATATAATTTAAAAAAATTGCTTGCTTCCAAAACCAATGATGCCTTGGTTTTTAAGCCTAAAAAAGGATTTACTGTTCCATTGGCCGAATGGATGCGTAATGAATTGAAACAGGAAATAATGCAAACGGTTTTGCGAATGCCCGATCATTTATCTGTTTATTTCAATAAAAGTATTTTGAAACAAATGTTTACATTGCATTTTAGTGGAGAACAAGACAATAGTTGGATTTTGTGGAGCATTTATTCATTAGTAAAATGGGATGCAATTCACAGAACACATTACAAGGCTTAGCTTATGAAAATTTTATTAGTTGTCAATTCTTTTCCAAGTGTTAGTGAAACTTTTATTTTTAATAAAGTTGTTGCGTTGGCAAATCGCGGAAATCAGGTTCATGTGGTTTGTTATAAAAAGCACAATATTAAAGATGTGTTTAAATCATACGAGGTTAACAATTCAAATATCATTGTTCATGAGATTGGGTTAAGAAAAAAACTATCATCTTTTATCAGAACTTCTTTATCAATGCCAACTGTTTTGTTGTATTCTTTGTCTTTTAACTTCGAACAGTTTAAAAAAAATTATCAAAGAAATTATTACGCAAATTTTATTAATCAAATTGATTATCAAATTATACATTTTGAATTTTCCGGCATTGGTGTAAACTTTTTACCTGTAATCAGTCGCTTAAAAGGTAGAATAGTCGTGAGTTGCAGAGGAACAGCAGAGAAAGTTAAATTGTTAATTCATGATAAACGAAAAGATGCATTGACTAATTTATTACGAAAAGCAGATTTAATTCATTGTGTTTCGGAAGATATTAAGAAAACAATTTTGCCTTATTGCAATCATCCCGAAAAAATATTTATAAATACGCCGGCTGTTGATATAAATTTTTTTAAACCTGCTATTGAAAAAACTTCAACAGATTATATCAAACTTTTTTCAGTTGGAAGAATTGAGTTTGTGAAAGGATATTTGATTGGATTATTAGCTGTAAAAGAATTAGTAAATAAAGGGTATAAAATTCAATGGAGTATTATTGGTGATGGCACAGAATCCGAAGAATTGCAATTTCATATTCATACTTTGAAGTTAAATGAGCAAGTTAAATTAATGGGTAAGCGCTCAAAAGAAGAAGTGAATATTAGTTTGGGAAATTCAGATATTTTTTTATTGACCAGTTATTCGGAAGGATTGCCAAATGTTGTTTTGGAAGCAATGAGTAAAGAATTGCCTGTTGTAACTACACGTTGCGGTGGTGTGGAAGAAATAATTAATCATGGTGTGGATGGCTTTATTGTTGATTTATACGATCATGCTGCAATTGCCATTTATGTTGAGAAATTAATTAATGATGATGCTTTGAGAAATACAATTGGCAAGGCTGCCAGAGAAAAGATAATTGCAAAATTTACATTAGATAAGCAAATAGATACTTTCGAAAAATATTACCGACAAATTTTATAATTTTTTGTTTTGCTTTTTTCGTTTATCAGATACACACAACCGGGTTGGTATTTTAATTTAATCTCAAAAGGGAAAAATAATTTTCCAACTTGTTATTATCATCCACAATTATTGCCATTACCTTGTTATGCAAATATTGATGCAGATGAAGACTATCAAACATTCTCTGCTATTTATGCTGATATCGGTTATCGTGCTTGGCATAGTGGAGTTTTGTTGGAAACGAATCAACAAGTGATTGAAGAAATTAGAAAAATGGAGCAGCCATCTTTGAAAGATGAATATCGTTTTATTATAAAATATTGGGGAAAGTCTTGGGCATTTTTTGTTTTGTTTATTCGATTAATAACTTTTAAAAATTTATTCAACGAGGTATTGGCATTTATTGGAAATTATAAAACAAAAAGAATCTCTTTATATGATCGAACCATTCTTTGGCCGTTTCATCCATTTGTTTCTGAATTAGTGGCACAACAACCTTTAATATCTGTTATCATTCCAACTTTAAATAGGTATGAATATCTAAAAGATGTTTTATCAGATCTCGAAAAACAATCTTACGAAAATTTTGATGTAATCATCATTGATCAATCTGAGAATTTTAATCCAGATTTTTATCAATCTTTCAAATTGAATTTGAAAGTTATTCAACAAAAAGAAAAATTATTATGGACTGCACGTAATAAAGCAATTAAAGAAAGCAAAGCAGATTATCTTTTATTCTTTGATGATGATTCGAGAGTGGAATATAATTGGATTGAAGCGCATTTAAAATGTTTAGATTATTTTAAAGCTGATATTTCTGCTGGTGTTTCTATTTCAATTATTGGTGGAAAAATTTCTAAGAGTTATAATTTCTTTCGTTGGGCTGATCAATTCGATAGTGGCAACGCACTGGTAAAAAGAAAAGTGTTTGAAAAAATTGGTTTATTCGATCTTCAATTCAATAAACAAAGTATGGGTGATAGTGAGTTTGGATTACGCGCATATTTGAATGGAATAAAATCTATTTCAAATCCGGTTGCTAAACGTGTTCATTTAAAAGTTAGTTCTGGTGGTTTGCGTGAAATTGGCCACTGGGACGGATTTCGGCCTAAAAAATTATTTGCACCAAAGCCGGTTCCGAGTGTTATTTATTTATTTAAAAAATATTATCCGCATCAACTTTATCGTAATACAATTTACTTGGGAATATTAATTTCAAATGTTTCTTATAAGAAAAAAAAAAGCAGCACAGGTGTGTTGTGGAGTGTGTTATTTACTTTTTTAAAATTGCCTTTGTTAAGCATTCAGTTTCATAAATCTTTGAAACAAGCCAATGCAAAATTGGCTGAAGGCAATAAAATTGAATGGTTGAATTGAAATTTAAAAAAACATATAACTCAATTACAGCGCATCAATTCATTATTATAAAATATGGAATTGCATTTACATTAGGATTAGCGATGGGTTTTAGATTAATACCCAGTTCGGTTGTTGCATTTTTTTATATGGGAGGTATTTTTTTATGTGGATGGTATGGCATTCAAAAAAAGATGATGCAATTTTTTACTTATTTACCTTTTGTATGTTATACGGAACCTTATGTAAGAGGTTTTATAAAAGCAGTTCCTTATTTGAGCATTGAGTACATGTATATTTTTGTTTTTCTTGTTTTGATTTTTCGCGATTTGAAAAAAAATAAACCACATTCCTATGCTTTTGTGTTTATGATATTATTTGGGTTAGTAGAATTTTTGAATGGTTTATTTCCTGATGATCCGCATTTATTGCGTCCTATTCTTATAAATAGTATTTCATTGATTGTTGTAATTGTTTGGTCTTGTTTAAATAGATTGTCGCCAATCTTAATTCATCATTTACTTACTTATATAAAAATTGCTACCGTTTATTTGGCAGGAATTGTTTTGGTTGCACATATTGTTGGTGGTATAAGTTATAACAGTGCTTCCAATTTTGGTTCAAGTAATGGATTGGCACCCGTACAATTGAGTGGCTACTTGGGTTTTGGAAGTATTTTATTCTTATTCTCATTTATGAATCCGGAAGAAAGTAAATACCGTATTATCAATATTTTATTGTTTATTATTTGTGCAACTGTTATGATATTAACTTTTTCTCGTGGCGGACTTTATTTTATAGCAATTATAATGTTGATCTATTTTTATTTTCATAGAGCCAGTTTTAAAAGTTATTTTAAATTTATTTTTTTTATTCCCATCGGTTGGGTAATCTATGATTATGTTGTGCAAGAAACGGGTGGTGCTATTGTTAAGCGATATAAAAAAACAGATACATCTAATCGTGATGTTTTAATTATTGCAGGTTTTAAATTGTTTTTGGATGAACCCATTTTAGGCGTTGGTACAAGTAACTATCCAACACAAGTTGTAAAACGCGGATACTTTTTTCAAATATCAACAGCACATAATGAATTTGTAAGAGCATTAGCCGAGCATGGCATTATTGGATTCTTTACCTATTGGATGTTCTTTCTTTTAATGTTTAAAACTATTTGGGGAAGGCATGGACCTAATAAAGAATTCTCTGTTTATTTTTTAGTATTGTTTTGTTTGATCATTGTTCATAATGGTTTAAAAATTTCTATCCAACATGTTTTAATGATGATTGCAATAGCTAATCCAAATGTTATTGTTGTGAAAAGAAAAATTAAAAATGTATTCAAACCATCAGTTATTCAACAGCAACCACAAACATCTTGATCGGTTGGCTGATTGCCACATACATTGCTTTCCTGATTCATTCGCAACTAAATTAGGAAAACAATATGTGCGCAAAACATTAGAATGGTTTTTGGTTTCTAATAACCGATTGTTATTTCATATTGAAATTGAAAATAAGATTGCCGGTTATTGTGGAAGCTTTATCCCATCTGGTTTTGGCGATGGTAGCAGCAGTGGGATGTTGCAATATGCTTTTAAAGAAGCTGTTTTTGGGATGTTAAAAAAACCTTGGCTTTTTTTGAATAAAGAGATCATAAGTTTTTATCCTTTCATTATAAAAAATATTCGCCAAAAAATATTTGGAAAGAAAAAAATCAGTCGCACTCAAATCAATGAATATAAAAATTATCAACCACATGTTGGATTAGTTGTGATTGGTGTTGAACCTTTTTTTCGCGGTTCATTTGTATTTCAGGAATTGATGAAAAATTTTGAAGCAGAAGCTATTAAAGCAGAAATTTTTATATGTAAGTTATCAGTTAAAAAAGATAATGGCCGTGCTATTCGCGCATATAAAAAATTTGAATGGTTTATTGCAGAAGAACATGCCAAAACTTTTGTAATGGAAAAGAAACTGAATAAAGTTTGATGAAAAAAAGCATTTTAATTGTTGGACTATTTTTATCTGAGAAAAATAAAAATAAAATTTACAGAACAGCAGCCGATCAGTTGGCAGAATTGCTTTTGAAAAATAATTATGCAGTAATTAAAGTATCATTTTATGTTGGAAAAGTGTTTCGTTTTTTAGATACTTTATTTTCAATCATTAAAAACACAAAAAAATATTCTATTGCCATTGTACCATTATATGGAGGCACTTTCAGTTTGTTTTGGTCAGAGGTTTCAACGTTACTCTTGAAATTTTTAGGAAAAAAAACTATCTTAATTATTCATGGTGGTTCTATTCCTGAAAGAATGAATAATAAAAGTAAAGCGAACAATTATTTACGAACTATTAAAAGAGTTGATGTAGTTGTTTGTCCGTCTAACTTCATCATTCAATCTTTGAAAAAGTTTAAAGTTGATGCGTTTTTAATAGAAAATGTGTTGAATCTTTCCGAATATCATTTTCATGCAAAAGAAAATTTTCGTCCGACTATTTTTTGGATGCGCACTTTCGAAGATGCTTATAATCCATTAATGGCAATGAGTGTGTTTTTTAAATTAAAATTAATTTATCCCGATGCAAAAATGGTTATGGCTGGGAGAGATATGGGATTGATGAATCAAACCAAACAATTAGCAAAGAATTTAAACGTTATAGAAAGTGTTGTATTTCCAGGATATATTTCTAATAAGCAAAAAAACAAAATTGCGGAAGAATATGATATTCATATTTGCACCAATAAAATTGATAATGCGCCGGTAAGTATGATTGAAATGATGAGTTTAGGTTTGCCGATTGTTAGTGTGAATTCAGGTGGTATTCCTTATTTGGTGACGAATGAATATGATGGGTTGTTAGTAGATGTAAACGATGATGAGGCAATGGTTGAAAAAATTTCTTCTATTATTAATAAAACAGAACTCGGAAAACAATTAGTAAAAAACGGATTAGCAACATCGAAAAATTATGATGAAGAACCTGTTTTAAAAAAATGGCAAACTATTTTTGAAAGATTGAATTGAATAAAATGAGTAAAATAAAATTTGCAATTATTGGTTGCGGAAGAATTGCACAGCGTCATGCAGAACACATTAATAATTATGGTGAATTAGTTGCAGTGTGTGATAATGTTGTAGATAAAGCAAAATTGTTGGGAGAAAAATATCATGCAAAAATTTATTCATCAGCCGAAGAATTATTGGCAAACGAAAAAACAGTTGATGTTGTTTCTATTTGTACGCCAAACGGATTGCATGCAACCCTCGCCATTGCTGCATTAAAAGCCGGCTTTCATGTATTGGTTGAGAAACCAATGGCATTAACTGTTTACGATTGCGGTGAAATGATTAAAGCTGCCGAGCAAGCGAATAAAAGATTATTTGCAATAAAACAAAATCGTTTTAATCCGCCGGTGGCTGCTGTTAAAGATGCAATTGACAAAGGTATTCTTGGAAAAATTTATAGTATTCAATTAAGTTGTTTTTGGAATCGTAATAAAGATTATTATGAAAATTCATGGAAAGGAACAAAAGATTTGGATGGCGGAACATTGTTTACTCAGTTCAGTCATTTTATTGATTTATTATATTGGATGATTGGTGATGTGAAGAGAGCTTATGCATTAACAGCCAATTTTGCACATCATGGAATTATTGATTTTGAAGATACCGGTGCTATTGCTGTAGAATTTTATAACGGAACAATTGGTACAATAAATTATACGGTGAACAGTTATAAAAAAAATATGGAAGGCTCATTAACCATATTTGCTGAAAAGGGGACAGTAAAAATTGGGGGACAATATTTAAATGAGCTCGAATATCAATCCATCGAAAATTTTGAATTTAAAGATCTTCCCAAAGGCAATACAGCAAACAATTACGGCAATTATGTTGGCAGTATGAGTAATCATGATAAAGTGTATCAAAACTTAATTGATGTACTGCAAAAAGGAATTTCAATTTCAACAAATTCTTTCGAAGGATTAAAAACTGTTGAGATCATTGATAAAATTTATCAATCAGCGAAACAATTGAATTCATAAAATGTTTCATCAACCTAAATTATATAAAGTGGGAATAAGAGATGTTGTATTTGGCGAAAATGTTAAAGTGATTGAGCCATGCAATTTGTACGAATGCAAAATTGGTGCAAATACTTTTATTGGTCCCTTTGTTGAAATTCAAAAAGATGTTGTGATAGGGGATGATTGTAAAATTCAATCGCATACTTTTATTTGCGAGTTGGTAACAATTGGTAATAATTGTTTTGTTGGTCATGGTGTAATGTTTATTAATGATTTGTTTTCAAATGGCAGCCCGGCAAATGGTGATAAAAATTTATGGAAGAAAACAAAAATTGGCAATCATGTTTCCATTGGCAGCAATGCAACAATTCTTCCTGTTGAAATATGCGACCACGTTGTAATTGGAGCCGGTGCTGTGGTTACAAAAAGTATCACAAAATCCGGAATATATGTCGGCAATCCTGCAAAGTTTATTAGAAGTTTAAAGTAAACAAATCTTAAATTTTAAATCGCACATCATACATATGAACGTTCCTTTTGTTGATTTAAAAATGCAATATCAATCCATCAAAAATGAAATTGATATTGCATTTGAAAATGTAATCACTGAAACAGCTTTTATTGGTGGCAAATATGTAAATCAATTTGAAAAAGATTTTGCAACATTATATGGCGTAAAGCATTGCATTAGTTGTGCCAACGGAACCGATTCGTTATTTATTATTATGAAAATGTTAGGCATTGGTAATGGCGATGAAGTAATTACTGTTGCCAATAGTTGGATAAGCAGTAGTGAAACAATCTCTCAAACTGCTGCTAGGCCTGTGTTTGTAGATATTGATAAAGATTTTTATTCTATCAATGAAAAATTAATTGAAGAAAAAATTACTGCAAAAACAAAAGCCATTATGCCCGTGCATTTGCAAGGACAAATGTGTGAGATAGAAGTTATCAAATCAATTTGTGATAAACATAATTTGTTTTTAATTGAAGATTGTGCGCAATCGCATTTGAGTGAATATAAAAATATTCGTGCTGGATTAAGAGGCATTGCTGCATCGTTTAGTTTTTATCCCGGAAAAAATTTAGGCGCTTATGGAGATGCAGGTTGCATTATTACCAACGATGACGCATTGGCGGAGAAATGTAAAATGTATGCAAGGCATGGTGCCTTAATAAAACATCAACATAAAATAGAAGGAATTAATTCAAGATTAGATGGATTGCAAGCTGCAATACTTTCTGCAAAATTGCCGCATTTAATTAAGTGGACTAATCAAAGAATTACAAATGCAAATTATTATGATGAAGTTTTGAAAGATATAAATGAAATTGTTACACCAAAACTTCGTCCAAATGCAAAACATACTTATCATTTGTATGTTATAAGAGCAAAAAAAAGAGATGCATTGGCAAATTATTTAAAAGAAAAAGGAATAGAAACTGCTGTTCATTATCCAATACCATTACCGATGATGGAAGCCTATAAATATTTAAATTATTCGGAAAAAGATTTTCCAATTGCCAATCAATATAAAGATGAAATCCTTTCACTGCCTATGTTTCCAGAGTTAACCAATGCGCAGATGAATTATGTTGCAGCAACCATTAAAGCATTTTATTCTAAATGATTATTTCAATTATTTGTCCGGTTTTTAACGAAGAAAAATATATTCAACAAACGATAGAAAGTTTTTTGCAACAAGAACATTCATCATTTGATGTTGAAATATTATTGTGCGATGGAATGAGTACTGATAAAACAAGAAACATTATAAAAGAGTATGCCGAAAAATATTCGAATGTTCGTTTAATTGATAATCTAAAACGTAAAACACCTTTTGCATTTAATATTGGAATTAAAGAAGCGAAAGGAGAATACGTTGCTATTTTAGGTGCGCATAGTGCATACGATAAAAATTATTTGCAAGTTTGTTGTGATGAATTAATCGCAACCAATTCAATTGCATGTTCAGGAAGAGTAATTACACAATCTGCTTTTTCAACAACGCAAGCAAAATTATGCGAATGGGTTATGTTAAGCAGCTTTGGTGTGTCTGGAAATTCTTTTCGTGTGATGCAAGAAGGATATGTTTATTCGGTAAATTTTCCGGTTGTAAAAAAACAAGCATTGATTGATGTTGGCGGATATAACGAAACGCTGGAACGCAATCAGGACAATGATATGAACCAGCGTTTATTAGATGCCGGTCATCAATTATATTGTACTTGGAAAACAAAATGTTTTTATCGTCCACCGGCTGATTTAAATAAATTATTTAAATACGCTTACCGTAGTGGATTTTGGAATGCCAAAAGTTTTTTCATGCATTTAAGAAGTATGCGCATTCATCATTTTATTCCATTTATTTTTGTTCTTTCATTATTCGTTACGTTTATTGGAGGAATAAGTGAAATTATTTTCTTTAATAGTTTTTATCTTATTTTATTGTTCGGATTTATTATCGCTTTACATTTATTAGCAGGCATGTTGTTTACTATTTTATCAATAAAAGAAGATAATGACAATCGGAAAATATTTTTACCATTCATATTTTTTGGATTTCATTTTTATTACGGATGGGGAACTTTAAAAGGCTTCCTCTTTCATAAATAAATTAATCAATGATCATCCCTTTTTCTCCGCCTTATAATGATGCAGATGTTGAAGATGAAGTATTGGATTCTTTACGGAGTGGCTGGATAACAACTGGCCCGAAAGTTAAAGCATTGGAAGATGAAGTGTGCAACTATGTTGGCGTTGAATCCGCACTGGGCGTAAATTCTGCCACATCTGCCATGATGTTGGTTTTGCATTGGTATGGAATCACTAAAGGCGATGAAGTGATTGTTCCTGCATATACTTATTGTGCTACAGCATTGGTGGCAATGCATATTGGCGCTAAAGTTATAATCGTAGATGTTGGCGATGATTTTAATATTGACGTTGATAAAATTGAATTAGCCATCACCGAAAAAACAAAAGCAATTATACCTGTTGATTTTGCAGGATGGCCTTGTGATTATGAAGCTATCAATACTTTAGTAAAAAAGCCATCAGTTAAAAATAAATTTATTGCAAAAGGAATTCAGCAAGAAAAATTAGGAAGAATATTGGTAATGAGTGATGCAGCACATGCTTTTGGTGCTTATTATAAAAATAAACGAGTAGGAGTTTGGGCAGATATTTCTGTATTCTCTTTTCATGCAGTTAAGAATTTAACTACTGCAGAAGGTGGTGCGATTTGTATTCATTTACCAAAGCCTTTCAATAATAAGGAAGTGTACCATACATTACGTTTATGGAGTTTAAATGGACAAACTAAAGATGCGTTTTCGAAAAGTAAAGCGGGTGGATGGAAATATGATGTTGTATATCCGGGGTTTAAAATGAATTTGCCTGATGTCCTTGCTGCCATTGGATTGGCTCAAATCAGAAAGTATAGTGATGTTTTATTAAAAGAAAGGAAACGAGTGTTTGATTTTTATTCAGAAGCGTTTAAAAAATTTTCTTGGGCATGGTTACCACCTTATGATAAGGATGGTTGTTCAGGTAGTTATCATTTATATCCATTGAGAATAAAAAATATTTCTGAAGAACAGCGGGATGAAATAATTGAAAAGATAAGCGCAACAGGTATTGCTGTAAATGTTCATTTTATTCCGTTGCCCATGTTAACTGTGTTTAAAAACATGGGTTATCAAATCAATAATTTTCCTGTGGCGTATAAAAATTATGCTGCAGAAATTTCTCTGCCTATTTATCCTCAATTACACAAAGAAGCTTGTGTTTATATTGTTCAACATGTAGTTGAATCAGTACAATCGGTTTTATCTAAATAATATATGATTAGGTTTTTTGATCTTTTTATTTCAATCATTGCACTCATTATTCTGTTGCCATTTTTTTTGTTAATTGCTATTGCAATTAAGTTAAATTCGAAAGGCAATATTTTTTATAAACAAAAACGAGTTGGAAAAAATAATATTGATTTTGAATTGCACAAGTTTAGAACGATGCATAATAATTCTGATAAAAGTGGATTGCTAACCGTTGGTAGGAGGGATAACAGAATTACATCCATTGGCTATTTTTTAAGAAAATTCAAGTTGGATGAATTGCCGCAATTAATAAATGTTGTTAAAGGCGAAATGAGTATTGTTGGACCAAGACCTGAAGTTAGAAAATATGTATCGTTGTATACCGATGATCAAATGAATGTATTAAAAGTTTTACCCGGAATTACTGATTATGCTTCAATAAAATATAAAGATGAAAACCATTTATTGAGTATGTCTGATGATTGGGAATCACTTTATATAAATGAAATCATGCCTCAAAAAATAGCGTTAAATCAAAAATTTCTGGAGAACAGAACTGTTAAAAATTATTTTAAAGTAATTTTTCTTACAATTTATTCTATCTTTCAAAAATCAGAAAAAGCATAAAATCACTTGCTTTTGAAGCAAAAAACAATGCTTTTTTATAATATTCTAATTAATAATATTAAAGGTAACTAAGCTTTTATTGGTATTTTTGAAGTTCTATTGAATTACTATAAAATCAAATCCTGCAAAAAAATTCACTAAAATCAATTTTTATTAAAGTGAAAAAGTTTAGAGATTATCTACTTCAAAATAAAATCACTCCGCAGTGGGCTATTTTTATTTTGGATATTTTTATATCTGCTTTTTCCTTATTGTTTGCTTATTGTTTAAGATTTAATTTCGATTTCACTTTTATTCGTTCAATTGATTTAATAAAAAATTTTATTGTAGTTATTAGTATTAACGCCACATTATTTTATCTATTCAGAACTTATCAAGGCATCATCAGGTATTCAGGTTTTAGAGAAGCCATTAGAAGTGTAACTGCTATATTTTATTCTTTCTTCATCATGTTTTTAATAAATGTTTCACTTGCCATTTTAAGAGTGCAACAGATTACGCCGCTAACAGTTTTAGGAATTTATTTTTTTGCAGCTTCTTTTATCATTTACAGTTATCGTCTTTTCGTTAAATTTTCTTACAAGCAAAATACTCTAGAAATTGATGGTACCAATGTTGTTATTTATGGCGCTCAGTTAAACGGTTCAGTTTTAAAGAAAACGATTGAACAAACTTCTAATTATGATTTTAGAGTAATTGCTTTTATTGATGCGGATGAATCATTAGTTGGTAAATCAATTGATGGTGTTAACGTTTTTTCTTTCTCTCAGGCAAAAACTGTTTTTAGTGAATGGAAGGTGAAAACTTTATTTTTTTCAAAAACAGATTTTGAATTAGATGAGAAAAATGTGGTAGTTGATTTTTGTTTAGCTCAAGGTGTGAAAGTGATGAATATTCCGCCAATGAAAGATTGGATTCAGGGTCATTTGAACATTAATCAATTACGTGAAGTTGGCGTTGAAGAATTATTAGGCAGACCACCAATTAATTTACATAACCAGCATGTGATTGATCATTTGAGGGATAAAAAAATATTAATTACCGGCGCATCAGGTTCAATAGGTAGTGAGTTGGCAAGACAGTTATGTGCAGTGTATCCAACTTTATTAATTATATGCGATCAAACAGAAAGTGGATTGTATGAATTGGAATATGAATTGCAACAAAAATATAAATTAGGCAATGCATTAAAAATGTATTTGGGTGATGTGAAGGATGAAGTTTCTATGCATGCTTTGTTTGCAAAATATCAACCGCAGGTTGTATTTCATGCGGCTGCTTATAAACATGTTCCTATGATGGAAAATCATCCATCAGAAGCTGTTCGAAATAATGTGTTAGGAACAAAAGTATTGGCTAATCTTTCGGAATTTTATGGAGTAGAAAGATTTTTATTTGTATCAACAGATAAAGCGATCAATCCAACAAATGTAATGGGTGCATCAAAACGAATCGCTGAAATTTATTGTCAATCATTACAAACAAGAGAAACAATGCCGTTGTTGGATGAAGGCATTATTCAAATAGCCGGTAAACCAAAACGAACAAAATTCATCACCACTCGCTTTGGAAATGTATTGGGTTCTAATGGTTCTGTCATTCCAAGATTTAAAGAACAAATTGCCAATGGTGGTCCTGTTACTATTACACATCCTGATATCATTCGTTTCTTTATGACGATCCCTGAAGCATGTTCTTTGGTTTTAGAAGCAATGACAATAGGTGCAGGAGGTGAAATATTTTTATTTGATATGGGTGAGCCGGTAAGAATTTTAGATTTGGCAAAGAAGATGATTCAATTAACAGGACTAATCCCCGGCAAGGATATTGAATTAAAATTTACAGGATTGAGACCAGGAGAAAAATTATTTGAAGAGTTATTGAATAAAGAAGAAGAAGTTATTCCAACGCACAATAAAAAAATATTAATTGCCAAAGTAATGGAATACAATTTTGATCAAGTGATTGGTAGTATTGATCATTTAATTTCATTGGCATTGCAAAATGAAGATCAGGAAGTAGTGAAACAAATGAAACGTATCGTTCCTGAATACATCAGTAATAATTCTATTTATGAATCTATTGATGAAGAGCGATTATCGCCATCATTATATTCTGCATTAGGAAGCTGAGTTTATCTTTTATAAAAATTATGTTCTCATTTTTTAAAAAATCTTCCAAAGAAGTTGATCTTTCCTTTATTGGTACTGATATGCATTCGCATTTACTGCCGGCATTAGATGATGGCTTGCAAAATATGGCAGATGCTATTTTATTCGTAAAAGAATTAAAACAATTAGGATATAATAAATTAATTACAACACCGCATATCTTACCTGGTATCTATGCTAATTCTCCCGAAACTATTTTACCTGTATTGAATAATGTAAAAGATGCATTGAATAATTTGGAAATTGAAATGCCGATTGATACTGCTGCTGAATATATGATTGATCATGAGTTTGAACAATCAATAAAAAGAGGAGATAAGCTATTAACTTTTGGTGATCATTATATTTTGATTGAAATGTCTTATGTAGCGGCTTCTCCTTATTTGCAACAGGTGATTTTTGATTTAAAATTATTAGGGTTGCAACCAATATTGGCGCACCCGGAAAGATATTCGTACTACCATTCTAATTTTAATTTGTATACCGAATTAAAAGAGAGAGGTTGTTTGATGCAATTAAATATTCTTTCACTTGCCGGATATTATGGTGTTGATGTAAAAAAAGTTGCGCATAAATTATTGAAAAAAGAAATGATTGAGTTTGTTGGAACAGATATGCATCATCAACATCATCTGCATACACTGCAATTATTTGCTAAAAAAAATGATTTATATAAGCTGCTGAAAGATGCACCACTATTGAATTCTACGTTATAGCATTATTCCCATATCCACTTAACTTGCTGTTTTGCATTCGTTTCATTACTAAACATTCCAAACAAATTTTTTTTTCTTTTTTCTATTTCTTCTTTGTTGAAAGGTTGAGCATATAATTCAACAATTTTATTTAGTATTTCATCATCACTATTCGCAACAACACATAAATTTTCTAATTCGCTTCCGGCAACGGTTGCCTCATTTACCAAACAATATCTTCCATTAAATAATGCGTTCAATAGTTTTAATTTTATTCCTGCTTCGCTGAACGATGGTAAAATATTTATATGCGCTTTGCTGATCAAATCTTTCATTTCCTGTTCATTTGGATTTGATACAATAGAAATATGCTGATATTGATGCACTAATAACTGCAAATCTTTTGATGGATTTTTTCCTGCAATAACTAACGGAATCTTAATTTGATTGAATATTTTATTCAATAACCATTTAACAGCTTTATTATTTGTTTCAATACTTAAATCTCCATGATACAAACAATAATTTCCTTTCCCTTCCAAACAGTTTACTTTCCAATCATTTGGTAAATACACCGGTAAATAAGCAATATTGTTAAAACCTAATTTATTTTTAAAATAAGCAACATCTTTTTTTGTAACACTCCAAAATGCATCAGCTTTATTATGGATTGATTGCTCATATTCTTCTAACAATTTTTCTTCTCTTAAATAATACAATCTTTTAAATAATGAAGAAGTTGATTGAAACAAATGATGATAATATTGATGTTCAATATTATGAAGTCGAACAAATTTTTTTCGATCAATAAATCTTTTATCATT
Source organism: uncultured Chitinophagaceae bacterium (assembly GCA_903832075.1). Lineage (GTDB taxonomy): Bacteria > Bacteroidota > Bacteroidia > Chitinophagales > Chitinophagaceae > CAILAF01. Next base: position 603 of record CAILAF010000427.1, on the reverse strand, counting down.
CAATAAATAAGTTGAATGGATTCCTTCCATTAAAATCGGATGATCATCTTTCAATAAATTTTTTAAAAGTGACTCATTCTTTCTTGATGATACGATATAAGGTAATTTGCTTAAAATGCTTTTGTAGCCTGTATTTTGTTCGTAGTAATTAACAGAAACACAATATTTATTTAGCTCGTTTTGTTCGCTTCTTTTGTTTTTAAAACAATGCAAATGAATATGTACACCTTGTGCTTGCAAGGAAGGTAATTTCCAAAACAAATCAACTACGCCACCGTAATCAACCGGAAAAGGAATATTGAAATCTATGATGTGCAAATGTTTTTCCAAAAGTTTAATAGTTTGATTTCTTCATTTTCCCAATTCAAAATTTGTTTTGCTTTTCTGCAATTATCAGTTAAACTGTTTCTTTTAATTTCATCATTCAACAAATTGTTTATTGATTGACTGATTAATTCCGAACTTGTATTTTCAATTAATACGGCCACTTCAAATTCATCATTTATTTTTTTATACTCAGGAAATGAAACACAAATCTGAGGAATCTCTGCCATGATATAATCAAAAAAGCGATTCGACAAAGAATAAATTTGATTAAAACCT
>CAILAF010000426.1 GCA_903832075.1 uncultured Chitinophagaceae bacterium | reverse complement strand
ATATTTGTCTTTTATATTTCATCAACAGTGTTCACATTAGTCGCCTCATTCGGTTCGGTTCCGCCAAAGGCGGAATCACAACTTGCGAAGCTTGTTGTGAAGAAGCGAATGCAGCGACGCTGTGAACACGAGGCCATGCGGCCTGAGCAAAAAAAGGATTTGGATCAATTCTTTTAACTCTATAAAAAAAACGGATTAGAACAAATATTGTAAAATAGCCTTGTAGCCTTGCGCCAGCAATTCCCCCAAATGGCAATCTTTCCCTTACCCAATCGGGTAGGACAGAGGCCTTAAAATTCATTTCCCTCATTTATTAAATTCTCAATTTCTTCTCCTGAAAAAGGGCTAATTTTGTTGCTAAACAGTTTGGTATTTGACGGTAAAATAGACTAAAAACATGATAATCATTTATTTAGTATCATATAAATATGATAATCTATTTTAAATCAAATTATTACAAGAATTAATGACTTAATTATAATAATATAAAAATAGCGAAAAAGCGATTAAACAATGGTTTTACAAATTGCAGTTGAATATGTCAGGTAATGAAATATTAGTTATTGAAAATCAATATTTTGGATGTGTTGATTGGATAAACGATTTGTTTCGGTTTACGCATGTTGAAATAGAGCAATACGAATACTATCAAAAATTGAGTTTTCGCAACAGATGTGTATTGGCAGGAGCCAATGGGTTGATCCATTTATCTGTTCCCTTACAAAATGGTCGGAATCAGAAAAAGCCGCTTAAAGAGGTTCTAATTAACAACCGTGAGGATTGGCAAAAAATACATTGGCGCACCATTTTCTCTTGTTATGGCAAATCCCCTTTTTTTGAATATTATCAACCCTGGTTAGCTGCGTTTTACCAAAAAAACTTTTATTATCTCTGGGACATGAATCTGTCTATTTTAGAATGGCTGCAAAAAGTATTGCCTATTCCCTCGGCAATCGGCTTTACGGATATTTATAAAAAGGACTATGCAAATGAGGTGGCAGACCATCGTAATAAATGGTTACCCAAAAACTTTCAGGAAGGAAAAAAAAGTATCCAGTACCAACAGGTATTTGAGGGTAAGATAGGGTTTCAAACAAACCTAAGTGTATTAGATCTGTTGATGTGCGAAGGCCCCAATACTAAAACAGTTTTGACGGGCATCAATAAGTTATAAGAAAGTATCTTTATTTTTGTATTCAATTAAACATTTAAGTAAGGCAAGAATCTATTATATTGCCAAACTAATATATCACCCCCCATTTCCCCCAGGTAATGAAGTATAAATTTCTATTTTTCATATTATGCTTAATTGCTTTTGCAGGCTATTCACAAAGCTTTTCTAATAAGGGTACAGATTTCTGGATCACTTATCCGGGGCATATAGACGGCAATACTTCCGAAATGGGTCTTTACATTACTTCAAATACAAGTGCCAGCGGAACGATTTATGTTGGAACGGCTTCGGGTGGGCAAACAATTCCTTTTACAGTTACGGCTAATTCTATTACCAAAAAGTTTATTGGTTTATTGGCAGGCTCTAATGCATCTAATAGTGCAGTGTATTTACAGCAGGCAGATGGAATAGTATCAAATGCAGCAATTCATATTGTTTCAGATAACCCTGTGGTTGTGTATGCACATATTATTAAAACAGCCAGATCCGGTGCTACTTTAGCCCTTCCGTCTAATGTATGGGGAAATTCTTATGTAGTCCCCAGTTATGGTAGTGTTGCTTCAAGTTCAGCTTCAGTTCCTTCTGGAGTGGCGGGTGGTGTAGGTATTATTACTGTAGTGGCAGCACAAACAAATACACAGGTACAAATTACACCTGCTGCAAATAGTTTAAGTGGTGCTCGTAAGGCAGGAGTTGCCTATACAATTACTTTACCCAATCCCGGGGATGTTTATCAGGTACAATTTCAAAGTTTGGCTGATATTTCAGGAACCTTGGTTCAGTCAATTGCCAATAGCAGCGGTGCTTGTCAGAAGATAGCTGTTTTTTCCAGCACAACATGGAGTGCTTTTGGATGTAATACGGCAAATAGTGGTGACAATTTATATCAACAATTATTTCCGGTCAGTTCGTGGGGGAATACTTTTATTACCGCACCTGCCAAAACAAGAACATCTGATATTTACAGAGTCTATGTAAATAATCCGGCAACAGTAATAACAAAGATTGAAAATGGAGTTACTACTACGCTAAGTGGCAGAGTAAGTACAAGCGTTCCGAATAGTTATTATTACGAATATTCGACAGGTAATCCTACTTATCTGCAAGCTAATTATCCGGTATCAGTAATTCAATATTTTACAACTGAAGCTTGTCAAAAAGGTGCTACAATTGGTGATCCTGAAATGATCGTACTTAATCCTGTAGAGCAAACCATTAATAATATAACTGTTTTTTCTGCTCATCAAAATCAAGTACTTGGAACTTCAAGTCAGAGTAATGTAACCAATTGTTATCTGAATATTATCATCAAATCCAATGCTACTGCAAGCTTCCAAATTAATGGAGCTGCTCCAACGGCTTATGGAAGTTTTGTTGCAATACCAGGAACAGCCTATTCTTATATGCAGGCAGATGTTTCAGCCATATCTTTCTCTGCTCCGGTACAAACTTTAAATGCAGATTCCAGTTTTATAGCAATTGCCTATGGTTTTGGCAGTGTGGAGAGTTATGGATACAATGCAGGGACCAATGTAAAAGATTTTTCGCAGATCGCTACATTTAAAAACCCTTATGCGGTAATAGATTCAGCCATTTCTTGTGTAAATACAGCGTTCCAATTCTCTGTTCCGCTTTCTTATCAGGCAACATCTGTTACCTGGGATTTCTCCGCAGCACCCAATATTTCACCCAATACTAAAGTCATTCAAAATGCACCTGCAGGTGATAGTATAGTGAATAGTAATGGAGCAACTCTTTATTATTACAGTGATAGTATATCGTATAAATTTATCAATCCAAATACTTCAGCAGTAAGAGATACAATTAAAGTGTATACAACTTCTGCTACGGCTGATAAATGTGGAACTACCAGTCAGACATATAATATTCCTGTAGCTTCCAATCCTTTACCCAGTGCCAACTTTACTTATAGTTCAAGTGGATGTGTAAGTGATTCCATTCATTTTAAAGATGCATCAAATACCCATGGTTCGAGTACAATAGTCACGGGTTTATGGACTTATGGAGATGGTACTAAAGACAGTGCTTATAATCCCGCAAAATTATACACTACTGCTAATACTTATAATGTTCGATATAGGCCCATATCAAGTTATGGTTGTATGGGTGATACTACTATTCCTTTATCTATTTCATCTCAACCTATTGCGAAGTTTGGTGTTAGTGATACAACCTGCATTAATAAAACCATCACATTTACTGATTCATCAACCATCGCTGTTGGTACTATTGCTTATTGGTATTGGGATTATGGGAATGGGAAAAAGGACACTCTACAAACCAATGTTTCCCGAACACAAACTTACGCTGCGGGTACTTATACTGTTTCATTAACGGTACGAAGCAGTACAGGTTGTCTTGGTAATGCTTTTACAAAAACTATAACTGTACATGTATTACCGGTACCTAATTTTAGTTTGCCCATTGTCTGTATGCCAATAGGGGCGGCACAGTTTTATGATTCATCAACTATTAGTGATGGCACTCAAGCAAACTTTAAATACAGATGGGATTTTGGTGATGGAGGAATAGACAGCGTAAACAAAAATCCTTTACATAATTACACTGGTGTAACACCTGTAACTGTTAAGCTGTCTGTTGCATCGCAATATGGTTGTGTAAAAGATTCGAGTAAAATATTATCTACTTTATACTTACAGCCTAAAGCTGCTTTTACGGTAAGTAATGAAGTATGTTTAAGAGATAGTACCGTGTTTACTGATGGCAGTGATGGTAAAGGAAGCAGTGTAGTTAAATGGCGTTGGAATTATGGTGATGGATCAACAGATACATTGCCTAATCCTAAACATAAATATGCGTTAGCAAAAACAGATACAGTTCGGTTATATATTTATACAGATAAAGGTTGTATGAGTGATACAGCCCTTCATACAACTATTGTTGATACATTACCGCTGGCACAATTTAATTTCTCTGCAGTACATTATTGCGAAACAAGACCGGTAACATTTACTGATCAATCCATTGCATATAATGCAGGAACAATTACTAATTGGTATTGGAACATGGGTAATAGCGATGTGTATAATTTATCTAATAATACTCCTTTTACTGAAGCTTATGCTTCTTACGGAAGTTATAATGTACAATTGGCTTTGCAAACGAGTAAAGGTTGTAAGAGTGATACAATTACTAAATCAATTGTATTAAATCCATTACCGCATGTTGGATTTACTTTACCTCAAGTTTGTTTGAGTGATGCATTAGCGAACTTTTCTGATACCAGTATTATTGCTGATGGCACAGCTTCTGCATTTACTTATTTATGGAATTTCAATGCGAGTACGCCTGGTATAATACCCGGTCCAAGTATTACAACTGCTACATCAAAAATTACTTCTACACATTATACTGCTTCAGGGCATTATATTGTTTCATTAAAGGTTACATCCAATAACGGATGCGATTCAACATTGTCTAAACCCTTTACAGTAAACGGTTCTACACCGGTACCAAAATTTGTAATATTAGATTCTGCATCACTTTGTAGCAATTTGCCTGTGGTATTTAAAGATTTATCAACTGTTAATTTTGGAACAGTTACTTATGAAGATATTTATTGGGATATGCTTAATAAATCTTCGATGGATAGTATTGATCTGCAACCGGATAGTTTACATCAAAAAACACATGCCTATTCATACCAGAACTTTCAAACACCTGCAACGAAAAAATATTTAATTAAGTTAGTTGCTCATTCGGGATTAAGTTCTGTTTGTGCAGACAGTATCACGCAAACAATCACATTACATCAAAGTCCGAAAGTTCAGTTCACTACTTTACCCAGTATTTGTAATGACACAACAGCAAGACAAATTACGCAAGCAATAGAAGCGGGGGGAGTACCCGGAACATTTGCGTATTATGGAACAGGTATTAGTGCAACAGGTTTATTTACGCCACAAGCAGTAGCTGCGGGAACTTATCCAATCAAATATGTTTATACAACTTCTTTTGGTTGTGCAGATTCTCTAACAAAGAATCAAACTGTATGGCCATCGCCTGTTGCCAAATGGGGAATCAGTTCACCCGATTGCGAGAAGAATAATATAACATTCACTGATAGTTCTGTTGCTAATTACAGTAATATTGTTTCCCGTTTCTGGAATTATGGTGATGGTACTTATACTACTAAAACTAATGCTGCATCTTATCCGAAACAATTTGCTTCTGCCAATACTTATACTGTAAGCTTAAGAGTGCAAACTGATAGTGGTTGCAGAAGTCCTTATAATATTCAATCAATAAAAGTAAACTATTTACCAAAAGTTAATTTTGCTATGCCTACTATTTGTTTACCAAATGGTAATGGCCAGTTTACTGATTTAACAACTATTGGAGATAATTCGCAAACATTGTTTTCGTATGTATGGAACTTTGGTGATCCTAATAATACAGCAGTTGCAGTTATTCCTTCACCTTTTCATCAATTTTCTGCATTAGGACCCTATAATATTCAACTAAAAGTTACAACAAAGGATAATTGTATTGATTCACTTACACAAGTTTTCAATTCAGTATATCCTGAACCTCATGCATATTTTATTGCATCATCATACAATATATGTATGAATGATAATATTCAATTTACAGATAAGAGTAATGGAATTAGCAGCAATCCTATTTCATGGCATTGGTATTTAGCTAATGGTGATTCTGCATTAGGACCAACACCTTCTAAAAAGTTTATTGACTCAGGTAGCTTTAATGTTAGTTTATATTTCTATAATCAACAAGGTTGTATTAGTGATACAATGATAAAACAAATTGTGGTAAACCCTTATCCTGTATTGGATATCGGACAAAGCTTAGTTGTATTGCAAGGTGGTGTTGTAACAATTCAGCCACCCTATTTTTATGGAACTAATTTACAATTCTTATGGACACCCGCTACTTACTTAAGCAGTGATACCGCTCGATATCCGCAAGCAAAGCCACCGGATGATATTACCTATACATTGGCCTTAAAAGGTATTGGTGGTTGTACGGTAACAGGTTCAGTATTCATTAAAGTATTAAAATCGCCGATAGTACCCAACGCATTTTCGCCAAATGGAGATGGTATTAATGACACATGGAAAATACAATATTTAAGCAGTTATCCGGGGGCAACTGTACAAGTATTTGATCGTAATGGAGCATTATTATTTAACTCAATTGGTTATCCAAAAGATTGGGATGGAACATATAATGGCAAAGCATTGCCTATTGGCACTTATTATTATATAATAGATCCTAAAAATGGTAAACAGAAAATAAGCGGTTCAGTAACAATTCTCAGATAAATCAAGTAATTTTATTCTTGATTTAGGAAGGACAAAGTAATTATTGGAAGGAATAAGTAATTATTATGAATGTGAAAATTGCTTTTGTATTAGTGAGTGTGATATTGTGTAATACTGATTATGCACAACAAAGACCTTATTATACTCAATATATTTTAAATAACTATTTAATTAATCCTGCTGTTGCAGGAATTGAAAATTATTGGGATATTAAAGCCAGTCACAGAATGCAATGGGTTGGCTTGCAAGATGCACCCGTTACTACTTATCTTACTATACAAGGCCCATTACATAAGAGTGATTATGAAAGAGAGAATGCTTCTAGCTTTCATGCGCCTGGTGCGAATCCCAGAGGAATAGCTTATTGGCAAGATTATCAGAAAGCTGAGAATCATGCGGGAGTAGGGCTTACTATTTTAAATGATGCTACAGGCCCTTTAAATCGTTTTGCTGCTTATGGAACATATGCATATCATGTAGGTATTGCACCACACACTTCTTTATCCGGTGGCTTTTCAGTTGGGATTACTCAAATGAGTTTGAATGCAAGTCAATTAAGTTTTGCAACACCTGTTGATCCTGCAGTTGGAAGCAGTGGTATATTGAATAAAATAAAACCGGATATTAGTGCAGGTTTATGGTTATACTCAAGAGATTATTTTCTTGGAATAGCAGCACAACAAATCATTCCCGAACCAATCACTTATTCAAATAATAGTGTGTCTGTGCAAAACAGTAATTTAGTTCCACATCTTTTTTTATCTGCCGGTTATCGGATGATGTTAGATCCCGACTTTACACTTTTACCATCAGTAATGTTTCGTTTTGTAAATCCCTTACCGGTTGGAATTGATTTAAATGCAAAATTGCAATACCAAGATATTATTTGGTTTGGTGCATCTTACAGGATGAATGATGGTTATGCTGCTATGTTAGGAGTGAACCTTAACTATAAATTTAATATTGGTTATTCATATGATTTTACAACCTCACCATTAAATACTGTGAGTAAAGGAACGCATGAAATATTGATTGGCTTTTTATTGGGAAATAAATATAATGATTCATGTCCCAGAAATTTGTGGTAAGTATTACTCTTTATCAATTTGAATAATGATCTTTTTCTCTTTTCCTTTTTTATCAAAAATAATAATCTCTATTTTTTTCTCAATCGTACTGTCTGCTTTTAATTGATTATCACTTACTTTGTTTGTACTATCTATTTTATTAACTGTTACTGTTGCAATTGAATTTTCATCATCATCAGATAATCCATATAATGCAGTATGCATCTGTGTTTCAGGCAATAGCTCATTGTTTACTGAAGGAAAATTTTGGGAAGTATATATTTGATTGAGTGAATCAAGTTTTCTTTTTGTAAGATGAATTGTTGCAGCGATAGTTGTGAATTTTTGTTTCAATATTTGCTTCTGCATTTCTAATTGATGATTTTTTAAAAAGATATTTTTGCGTTGCCAATCATCTTCCAATTTCTTCAACTTTTTGATAGCCGGACTACCTTCATCTTCTAAAGAATGAATGGCATTATTGATTTCTTCTTTCCATTTAGTTTGTTCTGTTTCAGAGAATTCATTATTGCTCATTTCATCATCAATATCTGTTTTCATTTTATCTATCTTCTTGCCAATCATTGAAAGTTGTGTAATAAATTTATCATCAAAAACAAACGGTATAGTTTTTTTCGAAGCAACAGTATCTCTATTTGTAACTTTTAATTGTGGTGTTATCTTTTTTTGAATATGATTCAAATCAATTAATGTTAATTCTTTTTCAACAACCGGGATGTTGCTTATTAAAATAGATGTGTTATTTATTAATGATTGTGTTGCATGCTTAGAATTTTTGATCACTATTTGAATATTTTTTTCAACTTCTTTTTGCAAAGGTGTTTTTAAGAAAAAGATTGGATTGAATAATGGATTATCAACCTTTGCAGATAAGGGTTCTATAATAATTTTATTTGAAGAATGAATATTTATTGAAGCGGGGATATTATTATTAGAATGAAAAGAAGAAGGTTGCATCCATGCAATACAACCAACAATGGCTGTAATTATTAGTAAAGAAATAATTTGATTCCGGTAATTGAAATTTTGTTCTCTTTGAAAGACTATTCTTTTAATTCTTGCCAATAATAAATCTTTGTTTTTGTTAACAATATTCATTGATAAAGTGGGAGAAATTTTATTTGACAAAGAAGCGATTTGCAATAATGCATCTGCATAAACAGCAGGATTATATTGAAATTGTAATACCCAATCATCACATGCATTTTCTCTTTCGCATTGAATAGTTTTACTGAAAAGTTGAGTGAATGGATTAAAGAATAAAATCGTTTCTGTGACGGATAAAATTAAATTCAACAAATAATCTTGTCGTTTGATGTGTGCCAATTCGTGTAATAACACAGCTTCCATTTGAACTGTTGTTAAACAATTGATACTTGCTAATGGAATTAATATAATTGGTTTTATAAAACCAATTGTTAATGGACTGCTGATGAATTGTGAGATATAAATTTTAATATTTCTTTTAATTCCTAAATGAACTGCTTTTTGTTGAACAAATATCCTCCATTCTAATTCTATTTTATTCAAACCCTTACTGCATATGTGTTGTATGGATTTATAATTAGTAATCCATTTTGTAAAAAGTATCATCAATAATAATAAATATGCAAATGAGATTATTGGTAAAAACTGTTCTGCTTTAATCAAAGCATGTAATAAAAGTGATTGAAAAGTATTTCCATCATCAGGAATAATAAATGAAGTATCAGTATTGATGATAGTATTTTGAGAAGAAAACAACTCAGTACATTTTGCATAATAAAATTGTAATGTTATTACAAACCATATAAAGCCGATGAATTGTGCAGTTACTGCAATTCTGTATTTATTGATCGCTGTAGGTTTGAAAAAAATATTCAATAAAATAAATGCAATCCATATAATTGACATTTGCCAGATACTATTAACAATGGCAAATCCCAAAGCCTGAAAAAAATAAGAATGGAAAAGTGACTGCATTGGATTATTGCTTTTTAAGATTATTCAGCAATTTTTGTATTTCTTCTAATTCTTCTTCTGTATGTTTATGATTACCCAATGCTTGCATCACTAATTGTGTTGGAGAACCTCCAAACAAAGTATGAATCATCTTACCAACAAATTGATGCTGCGTATTTTCTTTACTAATGTTGGCAAAGTAGATATGTGTTTTATTACGATCATCTCTTTTCACTAAACCTTTTTCAAACATAATCTGCATTAATTTTAGCGTAGTAGTATAGCCTGCATCTTTATGTGTACTCAATATTTCGTGCACTTCCCGAACCGTGGCTTTTTGTTTATCCCATAGTATGCGTAATATTTCCAATTCGCTTTCGGTAGGCTTTAAATGTTTAAGAATACTCATTTGGTACGATTTAATTCGTAAGCAAAATACGTATTCTTTCGTAAAAGAAAGTTTAAAATTTGGGAAGGAAATGGAAATTACTTAGAATAGGGCAGACAAAAAATAGTAAGAACACCCCGAAAAGAATTTCAAGGTGTTAATGCAATATAATTTGTATACTCAAATCGTTTTCTGCGGCTTATTCAGCACACTGGATGTTACAACCTCCAGGTGTTGGATTGCCTATTGGATCAACAGAATAACCGCTGCCAATTTCAACCCAGAAAAAGCGCTCAACATAATAACGGTGAGCATACAATTGGTCGCCTTTGCAACAAGTAAAATCTAAAGTGTTTTTGTAGTGTTTACCGAACATATCGCTATAGGGAGCAATAACGGTAACTGTTACAAGAGAAAGTGCTGTTAAGATTACAGCTACGTTCAATTTAAATTTGTTCAACATGGACATTGGTTTTTAATAGTTATTGGATAGGACACAAATGTATAAGCCAATGCACATATACTCCAAACATCTGCACGAAATTTCACCCCATTTTAATCAATATGGTAATAGTTTCAGCTATTTTTAATATTAAGAAGGCTAAAGCTGTTGAGAGCAGACTTATTTTAAATTAGAAAGGCACTGTACGTAACATCCCCCGGGAATTGGTTTGCCAACGGCTTCAGCAGTATACCCTTGCGTTGTTTTAATCCACAAAAACTTATTTGAATAATAGTGATAAACATAAAGCTGATCGTTTTTACAGCAGGTATAATCTTTTGCGGGAAGATAATATTTACCTATCATTTGAGTATAAGGGGAAGCGATTGTAGTAAAGACAATTGTTATTCCAAGAATAGTAACAATAACATTATAACGCATTCTATTAATCATAATTCTTGTTTTATTAAGGTATAATAATTTGCAATCAGCATTACATTAATGTCATTTACAGAAGTAAATCAACAAAAAGGATTTTCTATGATAATGGAATTGAAGCGTTAAATCAAAGGGTTCTGGAAAAATAAATCCCGACTTTGCAGGTCGGGATTATATTAATAACGAAGTAAGTTTAGATTTATTTCTTTTCAACATCAACTTTTAAAGAAATTTTTTCATCTCCTTTCGGAAAATAAGAGGCATATTTCTTTGAAACCTCTGCAGATTGTACGTTTCCATTAATGGTAAGTATGCCATTATTTATTTGCACATCAGTATTGTTTCCTTGAGCCAATCCATCTTTCTTTAAAGCTTCAATCAAAGCATCAATATTTTCTTTATTGCTTGTCATTGCAATAGAAGCAGTAGTATTGTCTCCAATTTTTACTTCAATTCTTTTTTCTATTTTACTGGTTTGCACATCTGACTTATGTATTTGAGCCAGAGTAGGAGCTACAACTAAAGAAACGATTGACATTAATTTGATTAGAATATTCATAGACGGTCCTGATGTATCTTTAAAAGGATCACCAACTGTATCACCCGTTACAGATGCTTTATGTGGCTCTGATTTTTTATAATATATCTGTCCGTTAATTTCAACACCTTTTTCAAAAGATTTTTTAGCATTATCCCAAGCACCTCCTGCATTGTTTTGGAACATCCCCATCAGTACACCACTAACAGTTGCACCTGCTAAGAAACCACCTAATGCTTCTGGACCTAAAATAAAACCAATGATCAATGGAGATAAGATTGCAATTGCACCAGGTAACATCATTTTTTTGATAGATGCTTCAGTTGAAATAGCCACACATTTATCATATTCCGGTTTCCCTGTTCCTTCCATGATACCAGGAATGGTTTTAAACTGACGACGAACTTCTTCTACCATTGCCATGGCAGCTTCACCTACTGCTCGTATAGCTAATGAAGAGAAAATGAATGGAATCATTCCTCCAACAAATAAACTTGCTAAAACTTTTGCTTTATAAATATCTATACCACTCATCGCATAGCCATTATTATTAATTACTCCAACATAAGCTGCAAATAAGGCTAAAGCGGTTAAAGCAGCCGAAGCTATTGCGAAACCTTTACCTGAGGCAGCAGTAGTATTTCCCACAGCATCTAATACATCTGTTTTTTCTCGAACTTCTTTTGGTAATTCGCTCATTTCAGCAATACCGCCTGCATTATCTGCAATTGGTCCGAATGCATCAATAGCTAATTGCATGGCTGTAGTTGCCATCATTCCAGCAGCAGCAATTGCTACGCCGTATAGACCCGCACAAGCATATGAACCCCAAATGCCACCTGCTAAAACAAGTATTGGCAATAATGTAGATTCCATCCCGACTGCTAAACCTCCAATAACATTAGTAGCATGGCCCGTAGAAGATTGACGAATGATACTCATTACCGGGCGTTTGCCCATTGCAGTATAATATTCCGTAATGATACTCATTAAAGTACCTACTACTAAACCAACTGCAATAGCACCTAATACACCCCATTTTGTAAATTCAATACCACGAAGTGTCATTGTTTCAGGAAGTATATAATAAACTAATCCTCCACATGCAAAAGCTGTAAGTATAATAGAGCCCCAATTTCCCATGTTCAATGCTTTCTGTACATTGTCAGTATTAATTCCTTTTGCATCACTTACGCGAACAAATAAAGTACCAACGATTGAAAATAATATACCCACACCTGCAATGAGCATCGGCAATAGGATGGGGGCAAAGCCACCATAATTATCTATTGATTTTGTTTCTTGTCCTAATACCATTGTTGCTAAAACAGTTGCAACATAAGATCCGAATAAATCTGCACCCATTCCTGCAACATCACCAACATTGTCACCAACGTTATCTGCAATAGTAGCGGGATTACGTGGATCATCTTCAGGAATACCGGCTTCAACCTTACCAACCAAATCAGCACCCACATCAGCAGCTTTAGTATAAATACCACCTCCAACACGAGCAAATAAAGCAATAGATTCTGCTCCTAACGAAAAACCAGTCAATACTTCAATGGTCTTAACCATTTCATCAGAGTTAGCTTCAGCTCCTGGTGCTAAAAAATGTTTTAACACTAAGAATAATGAGCCTAAGCCTAACACTGCAAGACCAGCAACTCCTAATCCCATTACAGAGCCTCCTGTAAATGAAACAGATAATGCTTTAGATAAACTTGTTCTTGCAGCATTGGCAGTACGAACATTTGCTTTGGTAGCTACTTTCATACCAATATAACCTGCCAATGCACTGCTAATTGCTCCAATAATGAATGCAACTGCAATACTCCAATGTGAGTTTGGATTTCTTGTCGACATGTAGCCTAATAAGAGGGCAACAATCGCTACAAAGTAAGTAAGTATCCGCCATTCGGCTTTCAAAAAAGCCATGGCACCTTCAGCAATATAGTTGCTGATTTCTTTCATTCGGTCATTTCCTGCATCTTGTTTGGAAACCCAGTTAAATTTTACCAACGTGTACAAGAGTCCTATCACTCCCATCGCTGGTACTGCATAAAACAAACTGTTCATAAGCAATTGTTGTAGTAAGGTTTAATAAATTAGTTTTCAAAAATATTGGACGGCAAAAATAAGGTAAAACGTTTAATGCTGCTTGATATTGTAATAGTTACAGCACTTTTTGATAATTGAATAAATAATTTGCGTTATTCATCAACAGCCGAAGTATCAATACTTTGAGAAAATATAGCACCAATTTCTTTTGCATGATAAATATTTCTGTTGAATTTATTTCCAAGAATAATAAGTGTTGCAGAATCTTTTATATATCTGGTGAACACTGTATTATTTCCATGCCACCATCCATTATGATATACAATAGTATTGTTGGAAACATTATCATAAAATAGGTGCCATGCAAATCCGTAATAATGACCTTTACCAAGTTTTCTATCATAACTATACGGTTGGAACGCCATTTGCAAAGTTGCATTACTTACAAACTTGCCTTCATACAATACATTATCCCATAATTGTAAATCACGCACAGTACTATATATATTTTTATCTCCATAAATGCAATCGTACTTTTCTATTTTGTATGGTTCATTTTTATATGAATAGGATGGAACGTAATCGGCAATAGTATTTTCATTAAATACAAAAGTGTTTTTTAGTCCAAGCGGATTAAACACACTATCTTTCATATATTGAGGGTAAGATATTCCTGTTACTTTATTAATCACTAATGCTAATAAAGCAAAATTGGTATTACAATATAAATAAGTTCTGTTAGGCGTGAATAAGAGTGCAGGTTTTTTATCAATCAAAAATTTTAATACATCTTCATTGGTCACAAAAGTTTTTTCATTCTTATTATCTAAATTTATATAAGTAATCTCTCTAATTT
>CAILAF010000425.1 GCA_903832075.1 uncultured Chitinophagaceae bacterium | reverse complement strand
TGATATGGGTGCCAATACCGGAAAATTTTCTTTTATAGCTGCATTATATTCAGAACAAGTAGTAGCTATAGAAATGGATATGTTTTGTATTGAAGAGATATTAAAAGAGAGTAAACAAAAAAAGATCAAGAATATCAGCACCATTGTGGCTGATATTACAGAACCTTCCCCCGGATTGGGTTGGGAGAATACAGAAAAAGCTGCATTGATAAAAAGATTAAATGCCGATATGCTGATGGGATTGGCATTGATACATCATTTATCCATCAGTAAAAATTTACCACTTGCATTTATAGCAAAAACGTTGGCTTCTATCACTTCGAAAAATGCCATTATAGAATTTATTCCCAAAGAAGATTCCAAAGTAAAACAGATGCTGCAATACAGGAATGATATTTTTAAAGATTATACCGAAGAGAATTTTCTTAACAGCTTTCAGCAATATTTTACATTAATTGAAGCGCATGCTTGTGAAGCATCTGCAAGAAAATTATATCTATGGGAGAAAAACTAAACCGATGGTTAGAGAAACCTGTTTTTATTTATGGCTTTGGTTTATTCTTTCTAGTTTTTAAAACCGCTCAATTCTTTCCTTATTTTGAGTGGAAGCTCTTTCTTTCATTTTTATGTTTATATACAGCCATCACATTTACAGTTTTGCTAATTGCTCAAAAGCTTGGATCAGGAAAATATATGGCAGGTTGGTTGTTGATTATTTGGATAGCGCTACTTTTTACTTCAAATATTACAAGGGTATTTATACAAGATTTTAAAATATTTTTCAACATAACCTATCTTTTAGTTACAGTAATTATTGTATGTATATTTTTTTACCTTATTAAGAAAAGACTTAACAAAATATTCATTCAAAGAGCCAATAAACTGCTTAATATTTTTCTCTTTTTTTTGATGCTCATTAATTTGATAGCAGGGATACTTAATGCAAATAAAGAAAAAATACATGCGGCAAATAAGTCCGGAAGATGTATCCCGATCATCCAACATAAAAATGATATTATTTGGATATTATTGGATGAATATGGAGCCCCGGAATCCCTGAATGATCAATTTCAGTTCCATGATAAACTTGTGGATTCATTAAGAAATAAAAGTTTTTATGTTTTTGATTCTCTTGCTTACAGAACTGATGCCACAATTTATACCTTGAATTCATTGTTTAATTTGGATGACAGTATTCCGATTACCAATTATCAATATGCTGCTTATTATCTGAAAAAAAGTAAGTGGGTAGAAGAATTAGAAAAACAGGGATACAGCTTTATAGATCTCGATTTTTTAAATATCGGTGGTAAAGAAAAATTCATCAACATTAATATTTTCCCTGATAATTATACAGAGAAAATATTCAACAATACTTTTTTTGCTATTCTACTGAACAATTTAAAAGGGATAGACGATAAAATGCGGATAGATGATTATAATGGAAAAGTGATTCAAGCATTAACAAAAACGGTTCAGCAAAAAGTTTCTTATCCTCGATTTATCTGGTCACATTTAATGATCCCTCATCTTCCATTTTATAGAAATGAAAACGGGTCATTGAATCCTAAACCATTATATGATCCTGTATTATATTCAAAAGCGGAACTATCTAAACAATATTTGGATTACGTTTCTTATGCAAATAGTGTTGTTTTAAAAATATTGAATGAGATTCCAGATCGGCAACAAAAAACAATAATCATTACCGGAGATCATGGAGCCAGAATGTTAGTATCAAAAAATGATAAGCAACGTTTTGAAACCTTTGCAGCCATTTATTATCCGAGAATGGATACGACTGAATTAATAAATATTAGATATCTGCAACAAATTCCGTTACACCTTCATTAAATTTATTAATGCTTATTATTTCTTACTATGTATAAAGCTGTAACTGTAAAAATTATTCACTAAGTATGCAAACTATCTTCAAAAAAATTAAACTAATAGGAGGAAAATTAAACGGTTGGTTGGAGAAACCCTTGTTTGTGTATTTGTTTGGTTTATTTTTTTTAGTGTATCGAACTTCACAATTTTTTTCTTCATTCCAATGCTCTGTTTTTATTCTATGCTTTATTGCGTATTTCTTTATTACATTTTCAGCTTTACATATTTTAAAAATAATAATAAGTAAAAACTATTTTTTTGGATGGATCAT
>CAILAF010000424.1 GCA_903832075.1 uncultured Chitinophagaceae bacterium | reverse complement strand
TCAGATAGTTAGTGTTAGTATAATTATGATTTACGATAGAACAATCAAGAATTTAATCTTAAACGGTTTAGAATTTTAAATTCCTTGTAAAATAAACTTCAATAAACTTTTTATTAAGTCTTATAGGAAAGTATTTAAAACAAGATAAAAACTATCAAATTAAAAGAGATTCAAAATGATTGAAGGAATATGCTTGGATTTTAAGAACGGGGATAATTCGAATTAATTAAACGCTACTGCAAAAAAATTATTGTTCTTAATTTATAAGTTCTTTCTAAATTAAATTAATCCACAGCGCCAAGCAGTTTATTAGGTTTGGATGAAACCCAAAATAAAATAATGCCTGAAACAACTAATAAACTTGAAATGATTTCTGCTTGTGTTGGATGAAATCCGAAAATTGAATAGGTTGTATTTACGCGTATTTTTTCAATAAAAAACCTTTCAACGCCATTTAATATTAAATAAATGGCAAACATTTTTCCGGGAACTTTTATTTTATTTCTAATGAGCATTAAAAACACAAACAATAAAATACTAACTATTGCTTCGTAAAATGGTGTTGGAAAAACAGGTATTGGCAAATAATTGCAATACTGACCAAAACAGTTTGTAAATGGAATTCCTTCAGTAATTACATTATGCGGATAATTATATGCAAACAACCAATTGGGTAATCCAGCAAAAGAATTTATACTTACATGCTTTGCTGCGTCTAAACTTCCAAAATGTTGCGTATAAAAATTTGTATTGGAAATAAAATGCTGCTGAAACTCATTGGCAGTTGCTTTAACAATATGTCCTTGTGCATCACTTACAAATGCACTGTTTAAGATTCCCCAATCACCATCACCACTCATTTGGCAACCTAATCTTCCAACACCATAAGCTAACATTAAGCCCGGTGCATTTGCATCACATAGATGCACAAAAGGAATTTTATTTTTCTTTCCGTAAAAATAAATGGCAATAGCTGCACAAATTAATCCACCGTAAAAAGTTAATCCGCTAAATGATAATAATGCTCCTATAGGGTCTTTAATAAAATCATCTAAATTTTCTAAGTTGTGAAAGATCTTAGCACCAAGAAAACCAAACACAGCCGCATATATTACAATGTCTCCTACTCTATCTTGTGGCCATATTCTAATAGTTCTTTGTTCGGGCTTTGCTAACTTTTGTTTATTCTTTTCCCACCATTTTAATCCTGCAAAAAATAATCCTGCAAGTAATCCTACCAATAAATTTCCTTTTGATGAAAGTATAAATGCCTGCGGATCATCCAAAGCATTGGGTGTTATGAATGCACCAATAATTTTATATCCTAAAATAAACCCTAAAATAAAATTTGTAAGTAAGTCTGCAAAACTTGCAGGTGCGCCAACAGTAATAGATTGTTCGGTATGCACTAATAAACCCAATGATTGTTTTCTTCTTAATTCAATTGTTAATACCCATGCAGCTGCAATAAAAGAAAGCGCCACAATAAATCCAAAAGAATTAATCAATTTTAACCAGTTCCATTCAACTCCAAAAAAATCTTTAAAAACAAAGTATAAATTAGGATACATTAATAATATGTTTTTGTAGTATGCAATGTTAGTTAGAAAATATGACTTAACTGTATTGAATTTATAACAAAAAGCCCCACAAGGAATTGTGAGGCTTACTTACTAACCCATTACTAAAAACAATTAATTACAGTATTTATTAAATTCATTAATTAAATGTTGCGCAATTACTTGTGCAGGTCTGCCTTCTATTTGATGGCGTTCAACAATACTTACCAATTGTCCGTCTTTAAACAAAGCAATAGCAGGTGATGATGGCGGATAAGGTAATAAATGTTGCCTTACTTTATTTACAGCTTCAACATCAAAGCCGGCAAAACTTGTTGTTAGTCTGTCTGGCCTTTTAGTGCTATTATGAACTGCCATTAAAACACCTGGTCTGCAAGCACCTGCAGCACAACCACAAACTGAATTAATAACCACCAAAGTTGTTCCTTCTTTTTGTAAAGTAGTATCAACTTCAGCAGCAGTTAATAATT
This sequence comes from uncultured Chitinophagaceae bacterium, assembly GCA_903832075.1. Classification (GTDB taxonomy): domain Bacteria; phylum Bacteroidota; class Bacteroidia; order Chitinophagales; family Chitinophagaceae; genus CAILAF01. Next base: position 1,352 of record CAILAF010000424.1, on the reverse strand, counting down.
CTTCAAAGCCACTATCTGTTAATTCTGCCTTCATTGGTATTACAATTTCTGCTGGATACATATTGTTTTATTTAGAATGCAAATTTAATTCAATTGAAATTGCTTTTTAGCAAAATATAATAGACAAGATGACTTTTTTCGATTATCGTAAACGACAACTTGTCTTGTTTGTTAAGTAAAGAATGTTACTATGACTTATAAAAATGTGATGGTATATGCTTTGAGGATTTAAATGAAGAATAATAATTTAAAAACAAAAAATTAATAACTATGACAATCGTAAAACACAACCCAGTCGCCTTTTCTAATTTATTCGACGAGCTGTTGAACAATTTTCCTGCTACCAATTGGGGCAAAGATTTTGCAAACAGTTGGTCTGTTGCACCGGTAAACATTCATGAAACCAATGAAGGGTATCATATTGAATTAAATGCACCGGGAAGAAACAAGGAAGATTTTAAAATTAATGTTGAAAATGGTTTATTAACTATTTCATTTGAAAAGAAAGAAGAAACTGAAAACAAAGATTACAAAACTGTTCGCAGAGAATTTAGTTTTGAAAGCTTTAAAAGAAGTTTCTCCATTGATGAAAAAGTAAATGCAGATGCTATTCAGGCAAAATACGAAAACGGTGTTTTAAAATTATACTTACCTAAAAAAGAGGAAGTAAAAATTGCTCCTAAGCAAATTACTATTTTATAAAACTTTCATACGCAGTTGGTTTTGGTTTAAAGCCTTGTATTTTTATACAAGGCTTTTTGTTTATTGCTATATAACAATGAACAATTGCTAAAAGCTTTTTGTCAATTGTATACATACTTTGCTCTATTGTACGATTACAATAAGCAATTGTATACCTATTTTTTATTATTATACAATCCTTATAATTGCATAATAATCAACGCTATGGTAGAAAAAAATGTTTATTTCTGAAAGATAATATTACAACCCCGTCATTCGCAAAACACTTTCAGGATAACGTTCGCCTATGATTGTAATTTTAGAAGCGGCTTCACTAATTTCTTTTAAATCATCGGAACTAAGTTCAATAAAAGCAGCACCAATATTTTCTTCTAATCGGTTCAACTTAGTTGTGCCCGGAATTGGAACAATCCAGGCTTTTTGTGCCAATAACCAAGCCAATGCAATTTGTGCTATTGTTACATTTTTCTTTTTTGCAACATCATTAAGCAAATCAAGTAATGATTGATTAGCATTCAATGCTTCAGGCGTAAAACGTGGAAGTGTATTTCTAAAATCGGTACTATCAAATGTGGTGGTTTCATTCATTTTACCTGTTAAATATCCTTTTCCAAGCGGGCTAAAAGGAACAAACCCAATTCCCAATTCTT
>CAILAF010000423.1 GCA_903832075.1 uncultured Chitinophagaceae bacterium | reverse complement strand
GAAACCCTGTAAGTGAATTATCAATGGTACTCGATGAATCAGCATATTCGAAACCGGTAGCCGAAAAATAATGCGTAATGCCATTTGCTCTGAAATATTTCGCAGTATCGCCATTTCCTGCAACCAATAATGCAGGAAGGAAGAGGAAGGAAATTAATATTATCTTCAATAGTCGAAACATTTCTTTTATTTAAAGCGAACAAAAGTAACATTAATAAAAACAATGACCACTAGGTACTGATATAAGATTAGCCGATTTAATAGGAATCCGATTTTAAGTAATTCTGTTCTTTTTCTTTTATTTATTTAATTGCCACCGTATCAGATTAAATGACTAACATTACATTACTTTAATCTATAGGAAAGTAACCTTATAGGTATAACAAAAGCCCCCAAATAGCTGATAGCATTGTTGAAGAACAAAACAAACTTCAATGTATATCATTCAAAAAGCCCGGCAAAATATTTTATTGCTCTTATCCGCTGGGTTAATCATTAGGTTTTTATCGAATACGCTTTTTAAGAAAAACAAAAGATGAATGAAGATTTTGTTTTGAGCAAATTTTAGATTTCAAATTACAGATTTACAAATTCTAATTATTAACTAAAAAATTAAAAAATATGAAAAAGCATATTATTGCATTAAAAAACACAAAACGTAATAGAAGTTTTGTAGAATCAGAAATGTTGAAGAATGGTGAATACGGCCCTATTTACGTATTTATGTCCACCGTGCTGCCGGTACATTCGGTAATGGGCACAATTGATTTTCCGGATGGTTTTCCGGAAAGGTTAAAATTGGCAAAGGAAATAGTGGCTGCCTGCACCGACAATGTCAAGGTGCCTATTGATCCATTGGTAATTGACAAAGTAAATAAAACTATTAAAGATTACGAACTGTCGACCACCGGCAACCGTCCCGGATTGTTTAAGACAATGAACAATGCTATTAAAAATTCGTTGCTTGCACCCTTCCAAACAGCTGCCGATGCTGATGCTATAAACAGTATCACTATTTTGGAGAGCGGTAAATTTCATGTGCTAGGACAGGCAATTCACAAGGAAAATATCTTTGAAGGAAAATCGGGCGTGGAAAAAGGTACGGTGGATTTGAAAGCGCCGGGCGGACCACAGGATAAACATCACCTGCATATCTGGTTTCATTCGTTGGATAACATTACCTTTTCAATGGTAGCTGCTACCAATAATGCTTCCACTATTTTAGGCGGATACAAAAGCGGTACAATTGTTTATTTCCGAACTCAATTGAGTATAAAAGATGAGCTTCAGGAGATGAGCCAAACAATTGAAGTTGCTGCTAAATAACGCAAAAAGGTTCTACGCTCGAGCAATTAGGCTCCCCGCTCGAGCGTAGAGGCGCAAAGCTTGAACGTAGAGGCGCAAAGCTCGAGAGTAGAGGTGCAAAGCTAAAGCGTAGAGTAGAAAAGTTAAAGCGTAGAGGTGCAAAGCTCGAGCGTGGAGATGCAAAGCTAAAGCGTAGAGTAG
>CAILAF010000422.1 GCA_903832075.1 uncultured Chitinophagaceae bacterium | reverse complement strand
TATAGGAAATAGATACCACCTTTCTTTTACTCTAATTGTTATGGAAACAATGTTATTGACTTGGCTTGAAACATAAACACTATCATCAACAAATAATGCAGTATTGTAAATTAATTGACGAGATGTTTCAAGTTTATTGTTTAACTCCGATGATACAATGATATCACCTTCTTTAAATGCCATCTCCCGAAGAATGATATAACTCTTTGTTTTTTTGTTTCCAATTATTTTGATATTACCAATTACAACATTTTCATTACTGATTAAGCTATCTTTTTTATTTTTTTGAAAGATAGAATCATTCACAGTTTGCTGCGCTTCTGGCTTTTGAAAAAGGAACAATAAAAAAATACAGACAACAAAATGCTTCATCAGCTATTACAATTGATTGTGTAAGTAAAACTTAAGCTCATAAGCATGAAAGTAAAAAATAAAAAAATTATTAAGTATTGAGATACGACAAAAGATTTTGATAATTCTCTTTCATTTCATTGGCATATTGTTCTTCGCCAAAATAATAACGAATATGATAATCGTATCGTTGAAAAGTAGCAACAATGTCGCTTACTTCTTGTTTATTAATTTTAATGGTAACCATTACTAATCCTGTTTCAGGTTCAGTAAAAGTGTTTAATTGAGTAATGTAAGCATCATTTGTTTCCACCAATCTGCTAATTTCTCCAAAAGAAAAATTTCTTTTATCAATTTCTACAACAATCAACGCACCCGGTTCATCAATGCCAACAAATTTTGAAACAGCTTTCATTAAATCAACCGCAGATATTACGCCCATCAACTCTTGCTGATCATTAATCACCGGTACAATAGATAATTGCATTTCTGAAGACAATTTCAAAGCTTGTAAAAAATGTTGTTCTGCTTTTACAGAAGCTTTAATCAATTGAAATTCTAAAGTGGTAATTAAATTATTTCCATCTGCATCAAAAGCATCATCCTTGCTTATTAATCCAATATATTTTTCTTCGCTTAAAACGGGTAAATGTTGTACATCATAATCGTCCATCAATTGCAAACAAAGTGATATCTTATCAAAAAGATTGACAGATGGATAATTGGTTTGTATGAATTGTGATGTTAACAAATGATCGTCAAATTATTTTATATAGATACCAAAAACTATGCTACAGTTGCTGCAAGTTCTTTTTGTTTTGTAAGAAACTTGTCTAAAATCACGTTAAATTCTCCCGGTACTTCCATCATTGGTGCATGTCCGCATTTATCAATAAAATATAATTCGCTGTTCGGAATTAATTTATTGAATTCTCTTCCAACAAATGGCGGTGTAATAATATCATTATTTCCCCAAATTAATAATGTCGGTTGTTTTATTTGATTTAACTCTTCTCCTAAATTACTTCTGATTGCACTTTTAGCTAGCGCCAAAATTTTAATTACAGTAATTCTATTATTAGTAATCTCAAACACTTCATCCACCAATTCTTTTGAAGCCATTGCAGGATCATAAAAGGTAACCTGTGTTTTTGTTTTGATGTATTCGTAATTACCACGTTTCGGATAAGTATCGCCCATTCCATTTTCAAATAAACCGGAACTACCGGTTAAAATCAATGATTTTATTTTTTCCGGATGTTTCAATACATGTACCAATGCAACATGCCCGCCTAAAGAGTTTCCCAATAAATGAATATTATTATATCCTCTTGCTTCAATAAATTTTTGAACGTGTTTTTCTAAACCGCTAACAGTTGTATGAAATATATCTAAATCAAACAATGGTAATATTGGAACTACAACTTTGTATGAAGATTTGAAATATTCAATTAAGTCTTGAAAATTACTGAGTGCTCCAAATAGACCATGCAAAAGCAATAAAGGTTCACCATTTCCTTCTTCAATAAATTTAAATTTATACTGTTGATGAATTTTATACTCCATAGTTTATTTCTTATACAAGCAATCTTGGTTGATTACAAATAAAAGCAAAATCCAACAAAAAAAAATCAATTACAATCAATTATTAACTAAGATGTAATATGATTACGGCTAAATTACTCTTTTTAAATAGAAAACAAGATGCCTAAAGCAGCTATTTTATATGTGTGGCAAGTGATTCAAAAAAAGTTTCGAGTTGCGTAAACATATCTTTAAAGAAAGGAATGATAAAAGAAAATCCATTCACCGCTTTGGGTCCCCAAGGTTCTACAAATGCATAAATTTTTGAAGCCTGAATCGTGTCGCTTTTTAATAATTGCATTTTATTGGCATAAAATAAAACTACACTAAACACCGTAATATATAAAGCAATGTATAAAATAATGCCACCAACTTTATCAAGCCAACCCATTAACATATACTCGGCGGTCTTCTGCAAAATATTAGCAACTAATCTTATTACCAGAATAACTCCAAACATTACTAAAGCGAAAGCAATAAATGGTAACCACTGCTTAGCAATATGTGTGCTGTTTTGTAACCAGCCCGCAACTGCAACAGAAAATTTCATTGCTGCTGCTAAACCGATAATAATTGCAATGAATGAAAATATTGCAACAATCAATCCTCTTTTGTAGCCTTTAATGACGGCCCAAATAATCAGTAATAAAAAAACAATATCTATTGACATAAAAAATCCTGTTACTGAATGCAAAACGCATTTCAATAACAGGATAGTATTAAAATAAAAATTATTTACTTAATAATTCTTTTACAACAGCCGAAATAGCTTTGCCATCTGTTTTACCTGCTAATTGTTTAGTAGCAACACCCATTACCTTACCCATATCTGCGGGAGAACTTGCACCAACTTCTGCAATAATTTTTGCAACCGCTTCTTTTAATTCTGTTTCAGAAAATTGTTTAGGAAGAAATTTTTCTATAATAGCAATTTCCTCTTGCTCTTTTATTGCCAGATCATTTCTGTTTTGTTTTGTAAAAATTTCTAAAGAATCTTTTCGTTGCTTTACTAATTTTTGCAACAATTTTAATTCGCCTTCTTCTGTAACTGTTCCACCAGCACCGGGATCCGTTTTTGCTTTAATGATTTCAGCTTTAATAGCACGCAATCCACGCAAAGCAGCTTCATCCTTAGCTTTCATGGCATCTTTCATTTCTGACATAATCTGTGTTTCCAAACTCATATACATTCGTTTTAATGATGAATTAAGTTAATTTATTTTCTTTCATTTGAATTGCTCTGAATTTTTTATAAAACTCTTTAGCAGATTTTTTCATCTCATCTACCAATTCGTGTTGATGTGTTGCTCGGTCGTAACTGTCGGCCATTCCCATCAAAGTTTGATAAAAAAAATCTCCCATTTCATCAACCATCATATCTCTTGTCCATAAATCAATTCGCAAAGCAGTTTTCTCAGCACCATCCCAAAAAGAAACCATCATAGCTTTTGCTAATTGAGATTCTTCAGCAGTACTACCTGCTGCACTCCAATTAATTTTTTCAGGAATCTTATTTTCATCCAATTGAACGTTGATAGAGATAGTTGATGTTTGCATATTCGTGTAATATAAAATGCAAATGTAAGAGAATAGAAAGATTGATATTATTTCTGTTGTTCAACAGATTTTAAAATACTTTGCCACATCAATGCCGAAGTTTTATCCCAACTGAATTTTGAGGCTTGTTTTTTTCCTTGGGCAATTAAGCTGTTACGAACAATTTCATTTTTATATAAAATCAACATCTCTCGTCCTATTGTTTCAGATTCATTCGGGTCTGCATACAATGCAGCAGCACCGCCAATTTCGGGCATACTGCTAACATTACTTGTAATTATCGGAACACCAGATTGCATGGCTTCAATAATTGGAACACCAAATCCTTCCCAATAAGATGGATATAATACAGCATAAGCAGATGCGGTGATTTTTGCTAAAATTTCTTCTTCAACATAATCCAACATCACAACATCATCACGATATTTAAAATTTTTTAATTTCTCTAACACATCATCATATTTCCAAGCCAATCTTCCGGCAACTAATAATTTCATATTGCTTTGTTGCCATTTTTTAAAAGACGAAAAAGCTTTCAAAGTATTCAATAAATTTTTTCGCGGATGAATGCCTCCGGTAAATAAAAAAAAATCTTTTCCATCAGCATATTGCTCTTTTATTTTTTGCTGATGATGAACATCAATCGGTTGAAAAATATTTTTAGCAGCACTATATACAACATCAATCTTTGATTCATCAATTTGGTATTGTTGAATAATATCTTCTTTAGAAAATTCCGAAACAGTTGCAATGCGTGATGCTTTCTCCAAAAATTTTGCTGTAAAAGTTTTATAATAATATAAATGTTGCTTAGAAATAAATTGAGGATAATGTATAAATGCCAAATCATGCAGTACCAACAATTGTGGAATATTGGTTGTTAAACTGCAAAAACCATAGGGCTGAATAATGATATCTGGTTTAACAGAACGCAATGCCAGCGGTAGTTTTACATCATACCAAAATTTAAAACTTAATGCATGACGAGCTTCCGGCGAAATGATGATTGGCGTAATGTTTGAAGAAAAAATAAATTCTTTGTCATATTCACGGTCAAACAAAAAATAAAACTCATGTTCCGGATATTGTTTAGTTAATCGCTTAAAAATTTCCTGAACAAAATAACCATACCCTTCTAAGTTATTTTTTTGGAGAAAAATAGTATTAACTGCAATTTTCATAAAAACAATTAATCAATAATCTTAAAATAGTTTTACTATTGATTATTGCAAGATACTTACATCTTTTCCACGTGCAAATCATTTTACATTTTCAAGCAATAGGAATGTTAATTTTACTAAATGGGATTAAAGCAATTAGGATTATTTGAAACCAATCAATCTTCTTCTTTAATGAAGAAAGAAAAGAATATTGCAATTAAAGAATCTGTGCATCAAACCATAGGTTTAAAAAGAGGAAGAAAATCTTACAAAGAAATATTTGCAGAAGTTGATTTGATTGATGTTCCGGATGATGAAACTTTACAACAAAAGTTATATTACCCGATTGGGGAAGTAGCAGTTTGGTTTAGAGTAACCACTTCACAAATTCGTTTTTGGGAAAATGAGTTTGATATTTTACAACCACGCAAAACAAGAAAAGGCGATCGGTTGTTCAGAGTGGAAGATGTAAAAAATTTAAAACTGATTTATTATTTATTACGCAATAAAAAATTAAGTATTGAAGGTGCTAAAGAATATTTAAAAGCCAATCAATATAAAGCACAAGCCAATCATCAATTGATTGAATCTTTAACAAAATTCAAATCATTCTTATTGGAATTGAAAGCTAATTTAGGATCATGAGAAAAATATCATTCGCATTTATTTTCATAATTACAATTGCTTGTTCATCTTCTCATCTAACCAATAAAAGCAATTATGAAGTTTATAGTGACAGCGAAACAAAAATTTTAAAAGGTATTATCAATCGTGCCATTTTGGAAAAAGATACTGCCTTTAAATGGTTCACTGAAAATATGAAATGGGGACAAGCGAATGCTAATGCTGTAGGGGCTTTCAGCAAACAGGCAGATAAATTTTCTTTAATTATTTTTGGAGGAACCTGGTGCCACGATACACAAAATTTGTTACCCATATTTTATAGATTGGTTGACAAAAGCAATTATCCTCAAAATAAAATAACATTAATTATGGTTGATAGAAAAAAGCAAACCATAAACAATCTCACTGAAAAATATAATATCACCAATGTGCCAACTTTTATTGTAATGCATGATGGAAAAGAAGCTGGAAGAATTATTGAATACGGAAAATATGGAGAGATTGATAAAGAATTGGGTGAGATAGTGAATGGAATAAAATAATTATTTATTACTCACAACAACATTTGTATTTGCACCGGCTAATTCAATATTCATTTTTTCTAACAAAGCAATGATGGCAATATTAATTTCTTCGCGCAAAGCATTAAAATCATTAATCGTTTGCGGCATGATAGTAAAATAATCAACTTCAATAATATGCGCCGTTTTTCCGGTATCCATTAAATACACATAATACATTTCAACATTCACTTCTTGTTGCAATAAATTTTTTACAGCATCAGACAATTCTTTTAATTGCTGAGCGGAAGTTGATAAAGCTAATTCCAATTTCAATTCCACTTTTCTTTCAGTACGTAAAGAGATATTATCAATGATGGTATCAACCATTTGTTTATTCGGAACGGTAATAAATGTTTTTTGTTCAGTTCTAATGCGTGTGCTTCTTAATCCAATCTTTTCAATCACACCTGTAAAATTTTGAACTTTAACTGTATCGCCTGTTATGAATGGCTTATCAAAAAATATAATAAAAGATGCAATTAAATTTTCAAGACTTTCCCGCATACTCAATGCC
>CAILAF010000421.1 GCA_903832075.1 uncultured Chitinophagaceae bacterium | reverse complement strand
TTTATTCAATCCAATAAAACCATTCCATGCATCAAAATAATTTCCGGCAACATAACCTTCATTGCTCCATCTTCTGCTTCCCGAAAAAACAAACGACCAACCTTTTTTATTAATGCCCGATGCATGTGTGAACGATATTTTATGCGCATACATTCCATTAGAATAAGTAAAAGAAATACTGTTTTGTTTTCTTTGTTTTTGAGGACGAGAATCTATTGCTGATGAAATACCGATCGCCCCAAATGAAAATGTATTATTGCGCAATCCAATGGATGTTTCTCTGTTTCGCAACACATCATTCAAACCGCCAAATAAAGAAGATATTGCAAAATCATTTTCAATATTCTCCAACGCAATGCCATTCATATAAACCATGTTGTTATCTGCTTCATAACCTCTGAAACGAAAACGAACAGGGCTAAAATTAAAAGAGGCCAAAGACAAAAAAGGATCTGCTGAAGCTGCAACCGACGAAGAAATATTTTGTACAGATCTGTTATTCAATTCACTTTCATCCAAAGAAATAATAGGAATAGTTTCGGTTTCTTTTAAACTATTTAGATTAAGGGAATCTTGTTTAGCAAGTGAATCAGTAGCTGATTTTTGATACACTTTTTCCTTTTTCTGAGCGGTAGAATTTATTGCAGATGCAATCAATATCGAACTTATGAAGGCATACTTCAGCATAAGTCAGCACAATTGGATACGCTAATATAGTTATTTATTTGTTTCGTAATATTATTTTTTCTAAATATTTTTGTATAAAACCATAAAGCCATGAAAAAGCTTTCTGCAAAATCCCTGCTAAAAAAACAGATGCTATTACTCTTCCTTTTGTTTTCAGCAGGTTTACTGGCACAAAAAAAACAGTTGTATAAAACGGCCATCGTCGCATTCTATAACTGTGAAAACTTTTACGACACAATTGATGACCCGGTAACAAGGGACGAAGAGTTTACACCCGCCGGTGAAAAACATTACACGCAAAAAATGTATGCCGATAAATTGACAAAAATCGCTACTGTCATTTCAAAAATAGGAGTGGATGGCAACGCTTCAAACCCCGACGGACCTTCGATCATAGGCTTAGCCGAAATAGAAAATAAAACTGTTTTGACCGATCTGATTAATCAACCTTCACTCAAGAAAAGAAATTACCGATTCATACATTTCGACAGCAAGGACGAACGCGGCATAGATGTAGCACTCTTGTACAATCCAACTTATTTTACCGTTGAATCAAGCAAGCCCATATTTATTAAAATGCGTGGTTATTATTATACCCGCGATATTTTATGGGTGAAGGGAAAATTAGACGGCGAAACCATTCACATTTTTGTAAACCATTGGCCTGCAAAAACAGATGCAGCAGATCAGAATGAAGCAGCAAGAATGATAGCAGCTAATGTTTTAAAACAACATATCGACAGTATTTACAAAGCAGATGGTTCTCAAAAAATTATCATCATGGGCGATTTTAACGATAACCCCGACAATAAAACCATCAGTGAAATTTTAAAAGCTAATCCGGTTGAAAAAGAGGTTACGAAACTTGGTCTGTATAATCCCTTTGCCAATTTATACAACAATGGAATTGGCAGTATTGTTAGCAGAGATATTTGGTCGCTCTTCGATCAAATTATAATTTCTTATCCATGGTTAAATAAAAATCAAAATGGATTGTTCTTTTATCAATCGCAAATATTCAATCCGGCTTTTTTAACTGAAAATTTGGGTCGATACAAAGGTTATCCCATGCGAACCTGGGATGGTAATAATTATCGCGGAGGTTACAGCGACCATTTTCCAACGTATATTATTTTGTTGAAAAAAGTGAGGATGTGATTT
>CAILAF010000420.1 GCA_903832075.1 uncultured Chitinophagaceae bacterium | reverse complement strand
AATTTCTTTGTTTTTTTCATCGCTCCATAAATTATTATGCAAGCGATGTGCCGCATTAAAATGTTCCTTCCTAAATATGGCCACTCTATTACTCATTTCTTTTTTTATTAACCAAACATTTGAACAATAATTGAACTTGAGTTGCGTCGCACACTTCAACTGACGTAATTCTCATCAACCATTCATTTATAATTTTGAAATCCCTTCAAGTAATTCGGTTATCAACTACCAAGCACTGCAGCAAAAGTGTGTTGCCCAAGTGGCTTTTTATTTTACAGAACTATATTTTTGATAACAGAGCTTGAACAAATGTTCCGAAAACTTTGATAAAATTAAGCCTGCTAAGTTAATTTCGAATAAATAAACCGTCCAGATGTTTATTTTATCCATGTTTTAGCAGTTTTTTTTCCTGAATAGTAAATAAATATCTTAAAACTGCTATTTTGGCGTAAAGATTTTCTTGCATAATATTTGAAACATCAAATCACTTATCTTCAACGAATAAATTATTTTTAGATGAACACAGGAAAAGAATTTGAACAATATGCAATAAAACATAAAGGCATTAGTAGTGCAACTTTGCATAATTATCAGGCACATTTCAATCCAACAAGTCTTACTCCTTACATTATAGAAGAAAGACCATTGAATATTGCACAAATGGATGTTTTCAGCAGATTAATGATGGACAGAATTATTTTTATTGGCCAAGCAATTGATGATTATGTTGCTAATATTATTACTGCACAATTATTATTTTTAGAAAGTGTTGATCGTACACGCGATATTCAAATGTACATTAACAGTCCGGGTGGAAGTGTTTATGCAGGCTTGGGTGTTTATGATACTATGCAATTTATTAATCCGGATGTAAGTACCATTTGTACAGGTATTGCTGCAAGTATGGGACAAATACTTTTATGTGCCGGTGTTAAAGGAAAACGTACCGCTTTAAAACATAGCAGAATAATGATGCATCAACCAAGTGGCGCTATTGGAGGACAAGCAACAGATATTGAAATTACTGCAAGAGAAATAAAAAAATTAAGACAAGAATTGTACGCTATTACAGCTCATCATACCGGAAAAGATATTGAGCAAATTGCAAAAGATAGTGATCGTGATTTTTGGATGACATCTACTGATGCAAAAGAATATGGTTTAGTAGATGAAGTATTATTAACAAATCCAAGAAAAGAAAAGAAAGATTAAATAACATAAACTTAATTGTATGATTGAATCAAAATATATATTGAATAGTTATAGAATGGAAGATGAAGAAGAATCACCTAAAGAAGATAAAGAAGAAAAAATGGGTGGGGTGATGATGAAAAAAATGGAAAAATTATTCTTTGAAAGAAGAGCCATTTATTTGTGGGGAGTTGTTGATGATAAAAGTGCAAAAGATATTGTTACAAAATTATTGTTATTGGACAGTGATAAACCCGGAGAAGAAATTAAATTTTACATTAATAGTCCGGGTGGTGTTGTTACCAGTGGAATGGTAATGTATGATACAATGAAATTAATTCAATCGCCTGTCAGTACTATTTGCATGGGCTTGGCTGCAAGTATGGGTTCTATTTTATTAAGCGCCGGAAAAAAAGGAAAACGCTTTATATATCCTCATGGAGAAGTAATGATTCATCAACCAAGTATCAGCGGATATTATCAAGCCACTTCGGCCGATATTGAAATTCAAGCGGAACAAATGAGAAAAACAAAAGAGATTGGTGCAAAAATTCTATCTGAAAACTGTGGAAAACCAATTGCTCAGATTATGAAAGATTTTGACCGCGATTATTGGATGAATTCAAAAGAAGCTGTAGAATATGGAATTGTAGATGCTGTTTTGAAAAAAATCTAAAAACGTTCATAAATAGCAATTTTAAGGCATTTTCGCTTAAATAATCATTAAAAAAAGAATAATCGTAACTTTGATGATGGCAGCGCTAGGGTGCTATACCGAATCTTTCGTATTAAATTATTAAATTGTAAACCATTTTCAACGCAAGTTGAATAAAAAAAAGATCATGGCTAAACAAAGTCATTTACATTGTTCGTTTTGTGGCCGCAACAGAGATGAGGTTAAGATATTAATTGCCGGTCAGGAAGGACATATTTGTGAGAACTGTGTTGAACATGCTCAAGAAATTATTGCGCAGGAATTAAATTTAAAAAATGAAAATTCTATTTCATCTTCGAATTTTAAATTATCTGTTCGTAAACCTGCTGAAATAAAAACCTTTCTGGATGAATATGTAATTGGACAAGACTATGCAAAAAAGGTTTTATCTGTTGCAGTATATAATCATTACAAAAGAATCACACAAAAATCTTATAACGATGATGTTGAAATTGAAAAGAGTAACATCATTATGGTTGGCGAAACAGGAACTGGTAAAACTTTATTGGCAAAAACAATTGCAAGAATGTTGAATGTTCCATTTGCAATAGTTGATGCAACAGTATTTACTGAAGCAGGTTATGTTGGTGAAGATGTAGAAAGTATGTTAACTCGTTTATTGCAAAATTGTAATTATGATGTTGCCGCTGCTGAGCGTGGAATTGTTTATGTAGATGAAATAGATAAAATTGCTCGTAAAGGAGATAATCCTTCTATTACCAGAGATGTTAGTGGTGAAGGTGTTCAACAGGGTTTATTAAAAATGTTGGAAGGAACAGAAGTATTAGTGCCACCACAAGGCGGAAGAAAACATCCAGAGCAAAAAATGATTAAAGTAGATACTAAAAATATTCTCTTTATATGTGGTGGTGCATTTGATGGAATGGATAAAGTAATTGCGCGAAGAGTAAATACTAATGCCATTGGTTTTAATGTGAACAGAGATCAACAAGAAATGCATCGAAAAAATTTATTGCAGTTTGTTAATGCACAAGATTTAAAAAGTTTTGGATTAATTCCTGAATTGTTAGGTCGTTTACCTGTGATTACTTATTTGAATCCTTTAGATATTGAAACTTTAAGAAACATATTAACTGAACCTAAGAATTCTCTTATCAAACAATACAAACGTCTATTTGAATTGGAAGGCATTGCATTAACTGTAACTGAAGAAGTATTGAATTTTATGGTTACTAAAGCAATGGAATATAAATTAGGGGCAAGAGGTTTACGTAGTATTTGTGAAAGTATTTTAACGGATGCAATGTTTGAAATGCCGGGTAAAGGTGAAACACAATTAGAAATCACTTTAGATTATGCGGAGAGAATGTTCAGTAAGAGCAAATTAAGTTTATTGAAAGTAGCTTAACAATAAAAGAACATTGATTTTAAAGCGATGGGAATAACTTCTCATCGCTTTTTATTTATGTAAGATTAATTTGCAACCTCTATTAAAATAGCAAATCAAATTATATGAATGAATTAATTGAAAGATTAGTGAAAGAAACAGGAATCACTCCTGAACAGGCAAAAAAAGCAGTTGAATCAATTGCAAATTTTGTGAAAGAAAAATTTCCAATGTTAGGCGGTGCAGTTGATAATATTTTCAGCGCAGGAAGTAAGGATAATGATTAATAAATTTTTCCGAACATTTTATTCAATTAAGGCTTCGCGTGCAATTACTAATTTTTGTATTTCACTGGTTCCTTCACCAATAGTACAAAGTTTTGCATCGCGATAATATTTTTCAACCGGAAAGTCTTTGGTGTAACCATATCCACCAAATATCTGAATAGCATCAGTTGCAACTTTAACTGCTACTTCACTGGTATAATATTTTGCCATGGCACTTTGCTTGGTAACTTTTAAATGTCTTGTCTTTAAATCACAAGCTTGCATTAATAATAATTCGGAAGCCATAATTTCTGTTGCCATATCTGCGAGCTTAAAACTAATTCCTTGAAAATTTGAAATGGGTTGATCGAATTGATATCTTTCTTTCGAATATTGCAATGCTGCTTCATAAGCACCTTTAGCAATACCAACACCCAATGCTGCAATAGAGATTCTTCCGCCATCTAATATTTTTAAAGATTGTTTAAATCCATCACCAACATCACCAATTCTTTGAGCATCGCTTATTCTGCAATTATCAAAAATCATTTCAGCAGTTTCACTTGCACGCATACCTAATTTATTTTCTTTCTTGCCGGCAGCAAATCCCTTAGTTCCTCTTTCAACAATGAAAGCAGTTGCATTATTTTTTGAACGCGGTTCTCCTGTTCTTGTAATAACAACTGCAACATCACCACTTTTACCATGTGTAATCCAACTTTTAGTACCATTTAAAATCCACTCATTGCCATCTCTAATAGCTGTTGTTTTCATATTACCTGCATCACTGCCAGTGTTAGGTTCTGTTAAACCCCAAGCTCCAATAAATTCTGCAGTAGCTAATTTGGGTAAATATTTTTTCTTCTGTTCATCATTACCAAAACTTAGAATATGATTTGTGCAAAGTGAATTATGCGCCGCAACACTCAAACCAATTGAACCGCATACTTTAGCGATTTCTTGAATGATGACAACGTATTCAAAATAGTCTAATCCTGCACCACCATATTCATGCGGCACCAATATACCCATCATTCCAGCTTTTCCTAATTCTTTAAAAAGATGAATCGGAAATTCCTGCGATTCATCCCATAACATTACATTTGGTTTAATATGCTGCAACGCAAAATCTTTTGCAGTTTGTGCTACATGTTTCGTTAATTCACTGACTTCAAAATTCATAAATCTGTTTTAAAAACTAACAACTGTTAGTTACACAAAAATAGACGAATAAATCATCTCGCCAAATTTTGTTTTATTGATTGATAGTTAGATAAGGAATAATTCTTTGAAACATTTCCTCATTGATGAAAACGATTTTTTTTAAATCTTCCAATTGTTGATAATTGCCATGTTGCTGGCGATAAATAACAATGGCTTTAGCAATATTGCGGTTGATATTTGGATTTAAACTCAATTCATATTCACTTGCCATATTGATATTTATTTTTTTTATCGTATTCAAATCAATCTTAAAAAAAGGCAAGATCATTTGATAAACAGAATCAGTCATTCCATAAACTGTTTTAATTTGTTGGAGGTCTACAAAGCTTCCCAACTTTTCACGATAATTAATAATTCGATAAGGCAATGAATGATTCATTCCGGGCAATTGCATTAATTCTTCTGCACTGGCAGTATTAATATCAATTGGCGTATTAATCGTTTTTTGTTTTGATAAATTATTTTTTGAATGATTGAAAGAATAATTATCAACTACAGATTGAATTTGAATAAATGGAATTAATCTATCTGCATCGTTTTTTTGCAAGCCCCAAATTTTACGAATATCTTCTGCCACACGAAACTTGCCGCCTTTATTTCTATAATTTAAAATGGTAGCAATTATCTTATTATTCAGGCCTAACTTTTTCCATTGTAAAGAATCAATAGTATTTGGATCAAACACAAATAATTCTGTTTTATCTAATAATGAATCAGAATTAATTATTGCAGATTTATTTTTTGTAGAATCGCTGAAACTACTATCCTGATTAAGTTTCAGTAATCGCTCATGCAATGCATTATCAATAACAGGTTTTTGTTTTTCGGTATCGGCTAAATAAGGTGCCGCAATAAAAGCGGCAATTAAAAACAAAAGAATAACTACAGCAATTCTTTCTTTTTTGCTGAAAGTAAAATAGTCTTTCAAAATCCTTTTCATAAACAACTTTTTAAAATGTTGAATACTCCAAGGAGGTTATTTATGCATGTCAATAGTTAATCCGTCGTATGCCAAACGAATATGCGGGGGAAGATTTTTATTTATCAATTCGTGTTTACCTAATTGATGACTAATATGTGTTAAATAAACTTTCGGCACTTTTAATTCTGTTGCTAATTGCACTGCCTCATCTAAAGTAAAATGCGAAATATGTTTTTCGTTGCGCAATGCATTTAACACCAATACTTCCGAGCCAATAATCTTTTCTTTTTCATTATCATCAATTCTGTTTGCGTCTGTAATATAAGTAAAATTACCCATTCGAAAACCAAATACCGGCATTTTCATGTGCCAAACTAAAATGGGTTTCAATTCAACATCACCAATATAAAAAGGTTTTTCATCAATGGTATTTAAATTTATTTCGGGAACGCCCGGATATTTTTTCTCAGAGAATGCATAATAAAAATCTCTGCGCAAAGCTTCTTCTGTTAATGTATTTGCATATAATTCCATTGGTTTATTAGTAAAATAATTAAACGGCCGAATATCGTCCAATCCAGCCAAATGATCTTTATGGGGATGAGTAAATACAACTGCATCAATATGTTTTGTTTTAGTACGTAACATTTGATAACGAAAATCAGGCGTTGTATCAACTACAAATGTTGTTGTTGGAGATTCAACTTTGATACTGCTTCGTAAACGATTATCTTTTTTGTCTAAAGAAGTACACACTTCACAATCACAACCAATCATCGGAACACCACTGCTGGTGCCGCTTCCAAGAAATGTAATATGCAATGGCTGATAACTCACTTCATCAAAAGTAAGCACAAAGTTTTTAAGTAAGAATGAAAATTATTCGGCTGAAAGTGGTGTTTTGCTCACAAGTTCATCATACAATTTTTGGCTTGCGTGCGTTAATTTATCGAAAGAAATATTGAGTTGAGGGATTAATTCCATTAACGTGTTTATACGACCTTCAACATCTAAAAATTTATTAAGCACGACAATTTTTTTTGCTTCAAGCAAGCACCAACCACTTTGAAAAGTTCCGCGTTCATACCGGATTGTATAATCGCTTTCTCCTAAAATATCTTCTAATTTGTCTAAAGAGTGTTGTGTGTTTTTCATGATAAATCTAAAAGTCAAAATTAAAAACTAAAGGATGATTATTGCAATTACTTATACACAATTATTTACTCACCATTTTAATAATTGGAACAATCATTTCTTCTAAACTAATGCCACCATGTTGAAATGTATTTTTATAATAATTTACAAAATGATTGTAATTATTAGGATAACATAAATAACCATCTTCTTTAGCAAAAATGAAAGATGAATTAACGGTTGGCACCGGCAAACCCGCTTCCCGTGGGTCTTTGAAGAAAAGCACATCTTTATGATCGTAATTCAAATTACGCCCATGTTTATACCTAAGGTTGGCTGTTGTTTGTTTATCACCAACCACTTTATATGGTGTGTTAACACGAACAGTTCCATGATCAGTTGCAACAATTAATTTTATTTTTTTATCGGCAATTTTTTTTAACGCCTGATTTAATGCACTGTGTTCAAACCAACTTTTTGTAACACTTCTATAACTGGTTTCATCACTTGCCAATTCTTTCAATACTTCCATTTCAGTTCTGGCATGACTTAACATATCAACAAAGTTGTAAACAATAATATTCAAATCATTGCTCAATAAATTATGAATATTATTAACTAAATTTTGCCCGTCATGATGATTCACAATTTTTGTATAACTGCATTTTATATCATCTTTCTTTAAACGTTTTAATTGCCCTTTGAAAAAATCTTCTTCGAATAAATTTTTGCCGCCTTCTTCTTCATCATTCTTCCACTGTGTTGGAAATTGTTTCTCAATATCTACGGGCAACAATCCTGCGAAAATGGCGTTGCGACTATATTGCGTGGCAGTAGGCAAAATAGAATAAAATGTTTCCTCCTCCAATATTCTAAAATTTTCTGCGAACAATGGTTGAATAGTTTTCCATTGATCGAATCGTAAATTATCTATCAATATAAAAAAAGTAGAAGTGCCTTTTTCAACATGTGGTAATACTTTAAATTGAAATAGATTATGACTCATGATCGGTGCTTCATCACTTTTAGGATTCATCCATTTTATATAATTCTTTGAAACAAATTTGAAAAACTCTTTATTGGCTTCATCTTTCTGCGATTTTAAAATTTCACGCATTTCAGGACTATCACTTTTTTCCATTTCTAATTCCCAATAAACTAATTTTTTATAAATATCCATCCAACCGTTATAATCAGGATTATCACTTAACGCCATAAATAATTCTCTGAATTGTTGTTGATAAGCTGTTGTTGTTTTTTCTGCAATCAAACTTTTTTTGTCAATAATTTTTTTTAAACTCAATAACACTTGATTCGGATTTACCGGCTTCAATAAATAATCAGTAATCTGACTACCAATTGCTTCATCCATTAAACTTTCTGTTTCATTTTTTGTAATTAATACAACCGGAATATGTTGATTAATTTCTTTTATTTTAGCCAATGTTTCCAAGCCCGAAATGCCCGGCATACTTTCATCTAACAATACCACATCAATAATATTATTCGCAGCAAACTCAATGGCATCAAAGCCATTCGTAAATGTAGTTACCTCGTAACCTTTGTTTTCTAAAAACAATTTTTGCGATTGTAAACTTTCAATCTCATCATCAACCCAAACAATTTTTGCTACTGCCATAATTTAATTTTTTATGAAATCATCTTTAGTAATTCTATTCAACTTCGTTGTGTCACTCACTTCAACAACATTAACAATAATCAGCAATAAAAATAAAACAGAGTAGAAAATTAATTCAATAAAAGAAGAATAAATTAAAAAATAAATTGACTTACTATTTAAAACAACTATTCAAATATATTCTATCTCATTACAAATAGTACATTTGTTGATTGCTTTAACAAACTAACAACAGGCATGCCCAATAAAAGAAAGATCATTAATGACCCTGTGTATGGTTTCATCACCATCAATAACGATCTCATCTTTACTATTCTGTCGCATCCATTTTTTCAACGACTTCGTCGTGTACATCAAATGGCATTAGCCTATTTGGTATATCCCGGTGCAGTGCATACAAGATTACATCATTCATTAGGTGCTTATCATTTAATGTGTAATGCAGTAAATGAATTAAGAGCCAAAGGAACCCAGATAACTGAAGAAGAAGAAATTGCCGTGAAAGCCGCTATCCTATTGCATGATACCGGACACGGACCATTTTCTCATGCATTAGAAAATCAATTGATTAATGTTCCTCACGAAAATATCAGTCTGCAAATTATGCAGTCGATGAACAAAGAATTGAATGGTCAATTGAATATGGCGATTGATATTTTTACCAATCAATATCATAAAAAATTTTTGCATCAATTAGTAAGCGGGCAATTAGATGTTGACAGAATGGATTATCTAACAAGAGATAGTTTTTTTTCAGGTGTTAGTGAAGGTGTAATTGGTTATGACAGGATTTTAAAAATGCTCACTGTCCATAATGGAGAATTGATGGTAGAAGAAAAAGGCATTTACAGCATTGAAAAATTTTTAGTGGCAAGGCGGCAAATGTATTGGCAAGTGTATCTTCATAAAACTGTATTGGCAGCAGAAAAAATATTGATTAATATTTTAAAAAGAGTTCGTGAACTTCATAATAATGGAGATAAAAATTTAATAACCGGAACTGTGACTGATTATTTTCTTTTTGAATTCAATGGCAAAATGAATGAAGCAGTATTAAAAAAATTTTGTGAATTAGATGATATTGATTTTTCATTTGCTGTAAAAAAATGGTGCCATCATTCAGATTTTGTTTTGAGTGAATTATGTACAAGAATTTTAAATAGAGAATTACTAAAAATAAAATTACAATCAGAACCATTTGATGAAAAAATCATTCATCAAAAATTAATAGATGCAAAAGTTCAATTAAACATTGATGATTCTTTAGTGTCTTATTTCGTGTTTACCGGAGAAGCTGTTAATACCTTATACAGAACTGAAGACGAAAGAATTAACATCTTATTTAAAGATAATACGGTTAAGGATATTTCAACTATAGATGATCCATTGATACACCAAACTATTTCCTCACCAGTAAAAAAATTTTATATTTGTTCAATCAGTTAGTTCATGGTTAATAAAAAGTACAACATTTGTGAACCATGAACCATAAACTTAAAACAGTTTTATGCAATTTACTGCCGCACAAATCGCTTTATTAATTAGCGGAAAAATAGAAGGTGATGCCAATGCAACTGTATCTTCTTTCGGTAAAATTGAAGAAGCGCATAAAGGTCAATTATGTTTTTTAGCTAATCCTAAATACGAAGAGTATTTATATTCAACACAAGCCTCTATCATCATCGTTAATGATTCATTGGAATTAAAACAAAAAATCAAAACCACTTTACTTCGTGTTCCTGATGCGTATTCAGCATTTGCAAGTTTATTAAACAAGTACCAGGAAATGGTAACACAACAATTAAGTGGTATTCAACAACCATCTTTTATTGCATCAACTGCAACATTAGGCAAGAATGTTTATATTGCTGCATTTTCTTATATAAGTGAAGATGTAATTATTGGTAATAACGTGAAACTATTTCCTGGCGTGTATTTGGGTAATAATGTAAAAATTGGTGATAACTGCATTTTATACCCTGCTGTAAAAATTTATGATGATTGTGTGTTACATAAAAATGTAATTGTTCATGCAGGAACTATTATTGGCGGTGATGGTTTTGGATTTGCACCACAAGCAAATGGTACTTTCGCAAAAATTCCACAGATTGGGAATGTTATAATTGAAGATTTTGTAGAGATTGGTTCTAATGCAACCATTGATCGTGCCACAATGGGTTCAACAATTATAAGAAGCGGCGCTAAGTTGGATAATTTAATTCAGGTTGCACACAATGTTGAAGTGGGTAAGAATTCTGTTATTGCTGCTCAAGCCGGAATTAGCGGCAGTACAAAATTGGGTAACAATGTTATGATAGGTGGACAAGCAGGTATTGTTGGGCATATTTCAATTGCCGATGGAACTAAAATTAATGCACAAAGTGGCGTAAGTAAATCAATTAAAATACCAAACACTACTGTTACTGGAAGCCCAGCTTATGATTATTCGGCTGCATTACGCAGCCAAGCTGCAAGCCGCAATCTGCCTGAATTAGAGAAGCGTGTATACGAATTGGAAAAACTTGTTCAACAATTATTATTAGAGAAGCAGAATGTTGAATAAATGCTTTCAAATTTCAATTTCTTATTTTTGCCGAATTATTTATAAAAGCTGAAGAGTGCGACGAAACGAACATGAGCTATGTTTTTGTTGCCGGTTTCATAAACACAATAAGAATGGACATAAATTTTAATCCCGATAAACAACATACTTTAGGCAGTGCTGTTAGCATTAGCGGAACAGGTTTACATACAGGCGTTTTAGTTGATATGACGTTAAAACCCGCTAACCCGGGATTTGGAATTCAATTTCAAAGAATTGATTTACCCAATCAACCAATCATTAAAGCAGATTGCGATTTAGTTACAGATACATCTCGCGGAACAACATTGCAAGTAGGCGATGCTAAAGTGAGTACTGTTGAACATGTGTTGGCTGCCATGGTTGGTATGGGAGTAGATAATTGTTTGATTGAATTAAATGGACCAGAAATACCAATTATTGATGGTAGCTCCGAACCATTTGTAGAATTATTGGTTAAAGCTACAATTATAGAACAAGAAGCATCAAAAGCTTGGTATAGTATTGACGAAAATATTTTTTTGTATGATGATAAGAAGCGTGTTGAAATGGTTGCAATGCCTTCAATAGATTATCAAATCACAACATTGATTGACTTTAATAGTCCGGTTTTAGGAACACAACATGCAGGATTAAAAACTATCAAAGATTTTAAAAGTGAAATTGCTCCATGCCGTACGTTTTGTTTTTTACACGAGTTGGAAGCTTTACTGGATAATGATTTGATTAAAGGTGGCGATATTAACAATGCTATTGTAGTAGTAGACAAACCTGTTACTGACGCTGAAATGACTCGCTTAGCAAAAGCATTTCAACGCGAAAAAATTGAAGTAAAAACCGAAGGCTATTTAAACAATTTAGAATTACGTTTTTCGAATGAACCTGCACGTCATAAATTATTAGATGTTATAGGTGATTTATCATTAATTGGTTATCCAATTAAAGCAAGAATAATTGCTAATAGGCCAGGACACAGTACTAATGTTGAATTTGCAAAAAAAATAAAACAATACATCAAACGCAATAAACATGTAAAAGATGTACCTGTATACAATCCAACATTACCTCCTGTTTATAATTTACAACAAATAGAAAAAACTTTACCGCATCGTCATCCTTTTTTATTAGTTGATAAAATTGTTGAGTTAACGGATAATTATATCATCGGAATAAAGAACGTAACTTTTAATGAATGGTTCTTTCAGGGGCATTTTCCTAATAATCCTGTAATGCCGGGTGTTTTGCAGGTAGAAGCATTGGCTCAAACAGGTGGAATCCTTTGTATTAATGCAATGCCTGAAGGACAATATGATACTTATTTTTTAAAGATTGATAATTGTAAGTTTAAACAAAAAGTAGTTCCTGGAGATACTATGATTTTGAAAATGGAACTTTCAGCTCCAATACGAAGAGGTATTTGCGAAATGAAAGGTACAGTGTATGTTGGTGGCAAGGTGGCAACTGAAGCTGATTTGGTAGCCCAAGTAGTTAAAAGAACTTAAAAAGCTAAAATCTCCTTAATAATCCTATTTTTGCAGTGCCAGATTAGAAATCTGGCATCCTTTTTATAGTTATTGGTGTCTATGCAAACACTAATAGCGCCTAAACCAAAAACGCGGATGACTCATCCTTACACTTACATAGATCCTAACGCAAGGGTAGCACCCAATGTCAAGATTGATCCATTTACTGTTATTCATGGTGATGTGCATGTGGGCGAAGGAACATGGATAGGAAGCAATGTTACTATTATGGATGGAACAAGAATTGGAAAGAATTGCAGAATATTTCCAGGTGCTGTTTTAGGAGCTGTTCCTCAAGATTTAAAATTCAATGGTGAAAAAACAATGGTTGAAATTGGCGATAATACAACTATTCGCGAATTTGTAACTGTTAACCGAGGAACTACAGATAGATGGAGAACAAGAGTTGGTAATAATTGTTTAATCATGGCTTATAGCCATATTGCACATGATTGCATTGTTGGCAATAATTGTGTTTTAAGTAATAATGTACAAATGGCCGGACATGTTACAATGGGAGATTGGGCTTGGATTGCTGGTGTAAGTGCAGTTCATCAATTTGTTCAAATTGGACAACATGCATATATAGCAGGAGGAAGTTTAGTAAGTAAAGATGTTCCTCCGTACATTAAAGCAGTTCGTAATCCATTAAGTTATGGCGGTGTTAATAGTATTGGTTTAAAAAGAAGAGGATTTGAATTAGAAAAAATAAATCACATTTTAGATATCTATCGTTTTATTTTTAATAAAGGATTGAATACTACACAAGCCCTTGAATATATTGAAGAAGAATTGGTAGCCAGCGATGAAAGAGATGAGATCGTAACTTTTATTCGCGAAAGCGGAAGAGGAATTATTAAAAAATATACTAAAGGCGGTGCTGATGATGAGTAATCTCATTTCACGATAATCTTTCAAAAAAATTTTATTACTATGACGATACAACTTTCTAATGCCGGTAAAAGATTTAACCGGGATTGGATTTTTCGTCATCTTACATATACTTTCAATATCAGCAAATCCTACGCTATCACAGGTTCTAATGGAAGTGGCAAAAGTACTTTATTACAAGCAATTGCATCAAGTATGAATATGAGTGAAGGAAAATGTGAATGGTCAATCGTCAATGGTCAATCGTCAATGGTTAATGGCAAGTTGGAAGATAGCGAAACATACAAATACATTTCTATTGCTGCGCCATATGTTGAATTGATTGAAGAAATGACTGCAAAAGAGTTTTTTAATTTTCATTCATCATTCAAACCATTATTATCACATGTATCTATTGATGGAATAATAAAAGCTATTGGATTAGAAAAAGCTGCTGATAAACAAATACGTTATTATTCTTCCGGAATGAAACAAAGAATAAAATTGGCGCAAGCAATTTTTTCTGATGTACCGGTCTTATTATTAGATGAACCTTGCACAAATTTAGATGCAAATGGTTATGCATTGTATCATGAACTCATTAATGATTATTGCCAGAATAAATTAACCATTGTTAGCAGCAATGATGAAAATGAAATGGATTTTTGCAAAGAAAGAATCTCGATAATGGATTACAAATAATTTCCTATCTCCTGCTCGCAATCAACAAATTCAAATCGGTATATTTTAAATCAAATTTTTGACTGATATAAAAATCTGTTACTGCACCTTTAAACATATAAATACCTTCTCGCAAATTAATGTTGTGCCAAACCATTTCTTCCATTCCACCTTCATCACTAATTTGTAATAACAATGGCATTAATACATTGCTGATAGATTGACTTGCTGTTCTTGCAAAACCACTTGGAATATTTGGAACACCATAATGTATCACATTATGTTTTACAAAAGTTGGTTTTTCATGACTTGTCATTTCACTTGTTTCAAAACATCCGCCACGATCAATAGCAACATCAATAATAATACTTCCCGGACGCATGGCTGCTACCATTTCTTCAGTTACTACAACAGGTGCTCTGCCATATTCATTACTTAATGCACCAACGGCTACTTCGCAAGTTT
>CAILAF010000419.1 GCA_903832075.1 uncultured Chitinophagaceae bacterium | reverse complement strand
CCGATGTCTATGATGATTATGAAGATTTCGACAAGGTGTTTGACTGCCTCAAACTGATCCTGATACTGGATCCCAACAATGAAGAAGCTTTATATAAGATCTGTTTCTGGACCGATTTTACCGGCCGAAATGAAGAAAGTATCAAGCTCCATCAAAAAATTATCGACGATTTTCCGTACAACGAAATTGCATGGTTTAATTTGGCTGCAGCTTATCAGGGATTAAAATTGTATGAAAAATCAATTGATGCCTATAAATATGCAGTAGCTATCGATGAGAAATTTGATTACGCTTACCGAAATATGGGCGATGCCTATTTAAGATTGCGCAAATACAAAGATGCGATTGAAGTGTTGGAAAAAGTATTAGAGTTAACAAGGCCTGAAGATGTGATTTATGAAGCCATTGGTCATTGTTATCACCGATTGGGAAATTTTGCTCAAGCAAGATTTCACTATAAGAAAGCCGTGCATTTAAATCCGGATGATAGTAAACTGCATTATAAAATTGCAGTTACTTATTTGTTTGAAGAACAATATCAAAGTGCTATCAAACATTTGGAAAATGCAATGCGAATTAATCGTGGTGTATTGGAATATAATTTAGCAATGGGACAATGTAAGATGCACTTAGGAGATTTTAAAGAAGCCATTATTTATTTTGGGCATGTTGTTGCTGCAAAACCTCGTAAAGCAATTGGATGGGAATCTTTGATACGTTGTTTATTAAAAGCTGAATATTATTTTCAAGCTGTTGATCAATGTATGGCAGCAATGCGAGCAACTGATAATAAACCAATCTTCATATATTATTATAGTGCTGCTTTATTTTTATGTGGCAAAACAAAAGAGGGATTATTGCATTTGGAAAATGCCATGAGTAAAGCGCCAAAATTGCTAAAGAAGTTTATTGAATTTAATCCGGGTATTCTACAAAATAGCCAGGTGGTTGATATTATTGCGCGTTATAAAAAAAAGAAAAAGATTTAATAACATTTTTTTATTGTTGAATAGAATTGTTGCAGTTGAAGTGTGCGACGCAACTAAAGAATCATTAATATTCTGTTGGTTGGCTAAAAATGATAATATATGATTTTAGTAAGGTAATGGTTAATGTGTTTCCATTATTTTTGCCATGTTTAAAACTTTGATGATGAATTTTAATCTTACACAAATTCCCGATCGTACACAAAAGCCTCGCAGTAATGGAATCACTATGGTAATGGATAAGGGACTAAGTATAAATGAAGTAAATAATTTTTTAGAAGTATCTGGCGTGCATGTTGATGTTGTTAAATTAGGATTCGGAACTTCTTTTGTTACGCCTAACTTAAGACAGAAAATTGAAGTGTATAAAAAATATGGTATGCCTATATATTTTGGTGGTACTTTATTTGAAGCATTTTTAATTCGCAATCAATTTGATGATTATATCGCAGTATGTAAAGATTATGGGATTGATTATATTGAAGTGAGTGATGGATCCATAACAATACCTCATACAGAGAAATGTGGTTATATTGAAAAATTATCCAAACAAGGAAAAGTGTTAAGTGAAGTTGGAAGTAAAGATGCTGCTCATATTATGCCTCCGTATAAATGGATAGAATTAATGAAAGCAGAATTAGAAGCAGGTGCAAACTATGTAATTGCAGAAGCACGTGAAGCAGGCAATGTGGGTATTTATCGTGGTTCTGGTGAAGTACGCGAAGGTTTGGTGAATGAAATATTGACACAGATTCCATCGGAAAAAATATTATGGGAAGCACCTCAAAAAGCACAACAATTATATTTTTTGGAATTGATAGGATGTAATGTAAATCTTGGAAATATTGCTCCATCAGAAGTAATTCCTTTAGAAGCTATGCGCATTGGTTTGCGTGGAGATACTTTTGATCTTTATCTTAAAAAATAGATGACAGTTGTTAGAATGATAGATGACTAAAAGAAAATTCATTATCTATTATCTATCATCTGTTATCCGTTATCTGAATTTTATGAACTTATACGGACTCATTGGTTATCCATTATCGCATTCTTTTTCAAAAAAATATTTTGATGAAAAGTTTGTGAAAGATGAATTGAATGATGTTATGTTTGAAAATTTTTCCATTCCCCATATTGATTTGCTGCATGATATTTTAAAAGATAAAAACTTAAAAGGATTAGCAGTTACTATTCCGTATAAAAAATCTGTGATACCTTTTTTAAATGGAATGGATAGTGTGGTTAAAGAAATTGAAGCGTGTAATTGTATTAAAATTATTAACGAAAAATTTTATGGATATAATACCGATGTAATTGGTTTTGAAAAATCTTTTATTAAACATCTTAAGCCAGAACATAATTGTGCATTGATTCTAGGAACCGGTGGTGCAGCCGCAGCTGTAAAATTTGTTTTAGAAAAACTGAATATCAAATATCAATTTGTTTCTAGGAAAAAAATCGGAAACTATTATTTGTATGAAGATTTGGATGAAGAAATAATAAATCAACATCAAATCATCATTAATACTTCGCCGGTTGGAACTTATCCCAATGTTGATGAAGTGCCTGCAATCCCTTACCAGTTTATTACA
This sequence comes from uncultured Chitinophagaceae bacterium, assembly GCA_903832075.1. GTDB lineage: Bacteria > Bacteroidota > Bacteroidia > Chitinophagales > Chitinophagaceae > CAILAF01. The sequence continues at coordinate 970 of CAILAF010000419.1, read as the reverse complement.
TCTCAACATTATTTGTTTGATCTGATTTATAATCCTGCCGAGACAAAATTTTTGCAACAAGGAAAATTAAAAAATGCCATTACTCAAAATGGTTATGATATGTTGATTTTGCAAGCCGAAGAAAATTGGAAAATTTGGAATAGCTAACTTTTTAATTTTGAAATAATTTCTTCAGGTAAAGAAATTTTTTTATTATTCGTGTAATCAAAAAGGATCATTCCTGTTTTTATTTTGCCTGCCAAAATTTTTTCTTCATTCTTTATCAGTTCTATTTTATAAAACAGATCGAAACTTACTTTATCAAAGTTTGCTGCTGCGACAGAAATGATAATTTCATCTTTATGTTTTAATTCATGTTTATATTCAATGCCAGCATCAGCAATAATTAAACCATAGCCTTTAATATTCAATTCTTCATAACCGTGATGTTGTAAAAATTGTTGTCTTGCTTCGTGAGCGAGTGATAAAAAAGTATCGTTCCCAACATGCCCGCCATAATTAATATCGGTAATACGAATTATTATTTTTGTTGAGAAAGAAAATGTTTCGGGTAAATGTATTTTAATGCGTTCCATAAATTAAACTTTATTCAGAAATTCAATTAATTGGTCGGTTGCTTTTCTTCGATGACTAAAAATATTTTTTTCTTCTATACTCATTTGCGCAAAAGTTTTATCACTTCCATCAGGTACAAAAACAGGATCATATCCAAAACCATCTTTACCTTTTTGTTCATCAATAATCTTTCCTGTACAAATTCCTTCAAACAAATATTCTTTATCATTTAGGATTAATGAGATGATAGTTTTAAATCTTGCATTTCTATTTTCAGTTCCTTTTAAATTCAATAAAAGTTTGTCAATATTTTTTTGAAAATTTTTTTCTTCACCGGCATAGCGTGCACTATTTACGCCTGGTTCACCATTCAATGCTTGTACTTCTAATCCGGTATCTTCACTAAAACAATTTT
>CAILAF010000418.1 GCA_903832075.1 uncultured Chitinophagaceae bacterium | reverse complement strand
CGTGTGCTCTTCCGATCTGCGTTAAGCCAAAAATTTTGCGGGCAACTTTTTCATAATCTTTTTCAACATAATAATTTACTTCTTTGTCTTTATAATGATCTTTCACAATGGCATATTCTCCAATACCCATAAACATTAAATAAGGTGCATGAGGTAGATCCATTTTCCAATAATCTGTTCTGGTACCATCTGTATTTTTTGTTTGAGAAATAAGTTTGCCATTACTTAAACTCACATATTTTGACGGAACTGTTAAATAAAAATCTGTTGTTGTTTTTTGATTGGGTTTATCAATTGTTGGGATCCAAACCGAATTAGATTCTGTTTCTCCTTGTGTCCATATTTGTGTTGGTTTATTTTTATCTGTTCCTTTCGGATTAATAAAATACAAACCTTTTGCATCCGTAATGGCTGCACTGCCTTGTGCAGTATATTCATTTGGTTTTGCTGTATAATCAATATAAATGGTATACAGTTCGCCGCCTTTATATTTTTTATCTAATTGAATATTTAGAAACAAACTATCATATTGATATTTTAAAGGAATATTCTTTCCTGCTTTCACCAATTCAACTTTATTGATATTCATTCCTTTTGCATCCAATGATACATTATCTGTTGCATAGAAATGTGGTTTTAATGTAAGCCATACTTTTCCATACATATAAGATTTATCGTAATCAAATTTTGCCTGCAGCTTTGTATGAACAAGATCATTCACTTTAGTGGCAAATGCACGGTATTGTTTTTTCCATGCTTCTTCTTTTGGTGCAGTGGTCTGTTGCGCGTTTAGATAGATACAAATAAAAAAACTAAACGCTAAAAATATTTTCCTCATTCTTCTGTTTTTTTATGAAGGATAAAGATAATAAGTGCAATGACAAATAACTGCCTATTTTTTTAAAATTAACTTTATCCTGATAAGTGGAGAATTAGCAGCCAGAACGAACGTTATTTATTTTAGATTTGTAAAAACTATCATAGCAGATGCGTATAGCAAAAAACATTCGGGCCTTTTTATTCTTCTTTTTGTTTTTATCTGTATTAACGAGATCAATTGCGCAGGAAAAACATTTTGTATATATACAAAGCGAGAATAAACATGCTTTTACTGTAAAGTTGAATGAAAAAACATTTACCTCCACTGCTAATGGTTATTTGATTCTTTCACAATTAACTTCCGGCAAATATTATTTGATCACTGATTTTAATAATCATGAAATTCCCCAACAGAATTTTGTATTGGATATTGCAAAAGATGCCGGCTATTCATTAAAGCAGTTTGGCGATAAAGGTTGGGGCTTATTTGATATCATTGATTTTACAACGATCATGGCAGATAACAGCGATAGTGTAAAAGCAAAAACTACTGAAATTGCTTCAGTAGAAAAACCTGTAGAAGAAAAGAAAATAGATGAACCGAAAAATATTCTTGTTACATCAACAAATGTGAATGAAACACCTGCTAAAAATCTAAACCAACCGGTTGCAGAAAAAAAAGTTGTTGTTCCTCCGGTAAATACGGAAGTGAAAAAATTGCCTATTACTAAATCTTATGAAAAGCAAAGCAGCAAAGGAGTGGATCAAATATACATAGATCGTTCAGAAAATAAAGTAGATACTATTGCTATCTTTATTCCAAAAACAGAAGTTACTATCCCTGCTAAAAAAATTACAACCGAAGTTGCAAAGAAAAAATGTATTGCCATTGCAGATAATGATGATTTTTATCAGGCAAGAGCAGATATGGCTGCATCAACAAATGATGAAGCAATGATTCAAGTCGCCAAAAGATTTTTTAAAACAAAATGTTTTTCAGTAGAGCAAATAAAAAATTTAGGTGTATTATTTTTATCCGAACCTGCACGATATAGATTTTTTGAAACAGCAAAACCATCCATGAGTGATGTAGAAAATTATCCATCATTAGAAGCACAATTTACTTTGCCGGCATTAATTGAAAAATTCAGGGCTTCATTAAAAATTGATTGATCATGCCGAGATATTTTATCGAAGTATCTTATAAGGGAACTAATTACTGTGGCTTCCAAATTCAGGAAAATGCCATCACTATTCAGTCGGAAGTGGAAAAAGCATTGAGAATTTTTTACAAAGAAAAATTTGAACTGATCGGTTCATCGAGAACTGATACCGGGGTGCATGCATTGCAAAATTATTTTCATGTTGATACGGATATTCTTTTTAATAAAGAGCAATTGTATAATATTAATTCCATCTTACCGGATGATATTGTATTGAAAAATATTTTTTTGGTTAATGCAAAAGCACATTGTCGTTTTGATGCCATTAATAGAGAATATCAATATTTCATCTATCAACAAAAAAATCCTTTCTTATCAGACCGTGCATGGTTTTATCCATTTCCGCTTGATATAAATCTTTTGAATGAAGCTGCTGCAATATTGATGCAATACGAAGACTTTACATCCTTCTCAAAAAAGAATACACAAGTAAAAACTTTTAATTGCAGCATTGAAGAATCTTTTTGGGAAACAAAAAATGATTGCATCATATATCATGTTAGGGCAAATCGTTTTTTAAGAGGCATGGTAAAAGGCTTGGTATCTACCATGTTAAAAGTAGGACGACAACAAATAAGTATAGATGATTTTAAAAATATTATTTTTGCCAAGAATTGCATGCAAGCCGATTTTACAGCACCGGCACATGGATTGTTTTTAGTTAATATAAATTATAAAAAAACAATATTCGATGTATAATTTTTATTTATTATTGGTTGTTTAATAAAGTATTTCTATATTAGTGATTATAAATGGCATAAATTTATAATCGCTGATAAAAGTCAGGTGAGTTTTTGATGATTTTATTTTACTTTCATTCTTTATACAAAATTAAAAGCCTTGAGAAAGCCCATGATTGGTACAAAACAAGTTATTACAGATAGTGGCATTAACTTACTGCATGAAAAAGTATCTAAATTTACCAGAGCAGAAGAAGTTAAAAAAGCAGGTTTATACCCTTATTTCCGTGTAATTGAATCTGACCAGGATACCGAAGTAACTATCAACGGTAAGAAGATTTTAATGTTTGGTTCTAATAGTTATCTTGGATTAACTAATCATCCTTATATTAAAAAGGCTTCAAATGAAGCTACCAACAAATATGGCTGCGGTTGTGCAGGCTCCCGATTTTTAAATGGCACATTAGATATTCATCTTGAATTAGAAGAAAAATTAGCTGAGTTTGTTGGAAAAGAAGCAGCACTAGTTTTTAGTACAGGTTTTCAGGTAAATATTGGTGTGATTCCTGCTTTATTGGGCAGACATGATTATTTGATTTTAGATGAATTGGATCATGCTTCCATTATTGAAGGCGCTCGTTTGTGTTTTGCAAAAGTTTTAAAGTATAAACACAACGATTTGGAATCGCTTGAAAAAGTGTTGCAATCTTGTAATCCAAGCAAAGTAAAATTAATAGTAACGGAAGGGATATTTAGCATGGATGGAGATATTGCACATCTTCCCGAAATTGTTGCACTTGCTGAAAAATATAATGCTTCGGTTATGGTGGATGATGCACATTCATTAGGCGTAATCGGTGATGGAGGCAGAGGTGCATCCTCTCATTTTGGTCTTACCGATCAAACAGAATTGATCATGGGTACTTTTAGTAAATCACTCGCTTCCATTGGTGGGTTTATTGCAGCGAATCAAGCAACAATTAATTTTTTAAAACATCATGCAAGGTCATTGATATTCAGTGCTAGTATTTCTCCTGCAGCAACAGCAAGTGTTATAGCTGCATTGGAAATTATAAAAAATGAACCCGAAAGAATTGATCAATTATGGGCTAATACAAATTTTGCATTAGCAGAATTAAAGCGTCTTGGCTTCGATACAGGTCATGCACAAACACCTATCATTCCTATTTTAATAAGGGATGATTTGAAAACTTTTCAATTATCAAAGTTACTATTAGATGAAGGGATTTTTGTTAATCCTGTTACTTCTCCTGCCGTATCCAGAGAAGATTCTTTGATCAGATTTAGTTTAATGGCAACGCATAAAAGAGAACAAATTGAAAGGGCTATTGAAAAATTATATGCAGTTTCAAAAAAATTAGACATCATCTAAAAACCTGCCCCCCATGAGTATAGAAGTTAAGGAAGTCACCAATAAAAAAATGATGAATGCTTTTCTTGATCTTCCATATCGTTTATATAAAGGTCATTTATACCATATACCACCATTACGGTTTGATGAGGCCGCCACTTTAAATGAAAAAAAGAATCCTGCTTTTGATTATTGCGAAGCAAAATACTGGTTGGCTTATAAAGACGGAAAAGTTGTAGGCAGGGTTGCGGGAATCTTAAACAAAGCCTATATTGAAAAATGGAAAAATAAATATGTCCGCTTTGGCTGGATAGATTTTGAAAACGATATCGAAATTACTAAAGCATTACTTGGTGCAGTGGAAGCTTGGGCAAAGGAATTAGGCATGACTGCAGTACACGGTCCACTTGGCTTTACCGATTTAGACCATGAAGGAATGCTGATAGAAGGCTTTGATCAATTAGGCACCATGGCATCATTATACAATCATGCTTATTATCCCGAACTAATTCAGCAATTGGGTTATCAAAAAGAAACAGATTGGGTAGAATACAGAATCAATATAGCGCAAACCATACCGGAAAAAATCGCAAAACTTTCTTCTATTGTAGAAAGAAGATTGGGATTAACTGTTATACATGCTAAAAAAACGAAAGAAATTCTTCCTTATGCAAAGCCTATTTTCGAATTAATCAATTCCGCTTATTCCGATTTATTTGGCGTTACTTCTTTAACAGAAAAACAAATTGCCTATTATACCAAAATGTATTTTGGTTTTATGCGTACCGATTTTGTTTCATTGATTGTTGATAAAGAAGGAAAATTAGCTGCATTTGGAATTACGATGCCTTCACTTTCTAAAGCATTGCAAAAAGCAGATGGACAATTATTTCCGTTTGGTTTTATACATATCTTAAAAGCAATGAAAAAGAATGATACGGTTGATTTTCTAATGATCGCTATAAGGAAAGATTTACAAGGTAAGGGTGTTAACGCCATGCTGATGTATGAATTCAACAAATCATATATTAAAAACGGAATTAAGTACGCCGAAACAAATCATGAACTGGAAGATAATTCTAAAGTTCAATCTATCTGGAAAGACCAAGATGCCAAACAGCACAAAAGGCGCAGATGTTTCATTAAACATATATAGAGTTTATTTTTATTGATTAAAACGCTTCATGAAAAATAAAGTTCTGATCACCGGTGCCAGCGGTTTTGTTGGCAGTTTTCTGGTGGAAGAAGCATTGCAAAAGGGATGGGAAGTATATGCCGGTATCCGTAAATCCAGTAACAAGCAATTTTTGCAACACCCGCAAATACATTTTTTCGAATTAAATTTTTCTTCTGCAACATTACTTACCGAACAATTTACTGCGTTTAAAAAAGAACAAGGCAGTTTCGATTATGTGATACACAATGCAGGTATCACGCAGGCAGATAAGAAAGAAGATTTCTTTACCGTTAATTGCAACTATACCAAAAATTTACTGCATGCTTTGAAAGATGCAGACATGCAAATTAAGAAATTTGTATTCATCAGTTCATTGGCTGCTTATGGTCCGGGTAATGCTGAAACATTTGCTCCCATTGAATTAGGGCATCAACAACTACCTATTTCTGCTTATGGTAAAAGCAAATTAAATGCTGAAGAATTTATCCGACTCGTTGATATTTTTCCTTTTCTCATTATTAATCCAACAGCTGTATATGGTCCGCGCGATAAAGATTTTCTGCAGTTTGTAAAACTCATCAATAAAGGTTTTGAACCCTATATTGGTTCGCATAAGCAAATGGTTTCAATGATCTATGTAAAAGATCTGACCAAAGCTGTTATTGGTTTAGCAGCATCCTCTGCTGTCAATGTTTCTTATATCGTATCGGATGGTGTTGATTATAAAAAAGAATCCATTGGTGAAAACATTAAACAAATTTTGAAAAAAAGAACGCTCTCTATAAAAATTCCTTTACTGCTGATGCAAATTTTAGTGGCTTTTACTGAAAAGCTGCATCTCTTTTTTTTGAATAAACTTCCTTTTTTAAGTACAGATAAATTAAATGAGATCAGCAGTGCCAATTGGTTATGCGATAGCACAGCATTATGGAAAGATTTACATACAACACCCGGCTATTCTTTAAAAGAAGGTTTGCAAGAAACGATACAATGGTATATTGAAAATAAATGGTTGTAATAAAATAACAGTTCAAACTGTAAACTAATTCCTTATCACATCATCAAATCAATTTATTAACTGCTTCCTGATTCCTTCCGGACACGTTTTGCATTTTGGTCAAGAATCCAGAACCAGTCCCGAAGGAGTCCCGAAGGAAGTCAAACAGAAACAATCTTTCAGATGGAAGATTTGGATTATTTATAAAATTAATTATTTAAGTTTCTGATGATAATTAAAAAGTTCTATAGTGATTGATATTGATTATTATATCAAATTATTAATCATAGCAATTTTAATTAAGGCAGCGGTATTTTTTGCATTGAATTTAGTAAGCATATTTTTTCTGTGTGAATCAATAGTAGTAATGTTGAGAAATAATTTATTAGCGATCTCCTGATTGGTAAGTCCTTCAGAAATTAAATCGAGAATTTCTTTTTCGCGTCTTGTTAGTGCAGGCAATTCGTTATTTGGAGTTTTACTTTTTAATATCTCTGCAACAGAAAAATTTACATTTTGTTTTCCTTTATTTACTTCATGAATGGCAGTAATGATCTCTCGTTTGGATGCATCTTTTAATAAATAACCCGAAGCTCCATTTTCCTGCATCTTTCTAATAACACTTGCTTGATTGGAAGTACTTAATCCAATAATATTTATTGCCGGATATTTTTCTTTTATTTCTTTGCAAAGATCAAGACCACTCTTTTGAGGAAGGTTAATATCCATTAATAAAATATCGGGTTGCTTATGTTTTAGAAAACCCATTAACTCATCGGGTAATTTGGCACTTCCCATCCATTCAATATCAACTTCATCTTTCAATAAAGTGCGAATGCCTTCAATAATCATCTGGTGATCGTCAATAATAAAAAGTTTAATCATATCGTAATATTTGGAATCTCAATATTCACCGAAGTGCCATTATTCGTTGCGGTTTGAATATCTATCGTTCCATTTAAGTAAGTGACCCTGTTTTGTAAGTTAAGGTATCCAATACCATCATTGTTTTGTAAAATATTTTTATCAAATCCTTTGCCATCATCTTCTACAGTAATACTTAATGCAATATCTTTTCTTACTAATTGTACCAGTGCTTTTTTGGCATCAGCATGTTTCAGAATATTATTCACCAATTCTTGAATAATGCGGTAAACTGATGCTGCAGTAGTTTTGGAAATTGAAGCTTCATCTATTTCAAATGATTGATACGTGAGTTGAATTGCACCACTTTGTTCTATACTGTTGCAGAAATCTTTTAATGCAGTATCTAATCCAAACTTCATTAAAGCTTCGGGCATCATATTATGCGCTACTCGTCTCAGTTCACTGATAGATTTGTCTAACATGTTCATGCTTTTTTCAAAAGCTGCTGCATTTTCCGGCGTGATAATCATATTGTCTTTCATATGGCTGAATGAATATTTTGCACTTGAAAGGATTCCCCCTAATCCATCATGAAGGTCTTTGGCAAGTCTTGTACGTTCTTCTACTTGTCCTTGTAACACTGCTTGCGCTGCCAATAATTGTTTTTCTTTTTCTAATTCTGTTATGCGTTGCTGTTGAAGCAGCGCATCTGCGATTAATAACTTTTTCTTTTGCAGGTAGTTTCTGTAATACAAAAAGCCTATCAGTATCACCGCTAATAAAGTACTTGCAAGTATCCAGTTAATAAAATTTTGTTGCTTTAAAGTTAGTTGTTGAATCTTTTGTTCTTTGTTAAGTAAATCTATTTCTGTTTGTTTTTTATTCAATGCATATTTTGCTTCGAATTCCTGTGTGTTTTTTACAATTTTATCAGATAATAAAATGTTTTCTATTGAATCTTTTAGTTTATCATAATGTTTATATCCATTAATATTTCCTTGTATCAATTCAATATTAGCTGAAGATTTATAAGCATATCTAAGTGTTTCTGCAAAGTGATTTTTTATTGCTGATTGTATTACTCTCCGATTATAATATGTTGCTTTTGAATAATTTTTTATGTCAAAATAATATTCGCTCAAACTGGACCATCCATTACATATACCTTGTTTGTTGTTAATTGATATGGCAAAGTGAAGTAATTCTGTTGCATTCTTTTTAAGTAAATCTAGTTTGCCAATTTCCGCATATAATGCACAAATATTATTTAATACATTTATCGCAATTCCATTATCATTTAATTTTTTAGAAAGATTTTTTGCATCGTGTAAAACAATAAGTGCCGAATCATAATTCTTTGATGCAATAAGAAAGGATCCAAGATTAATGAGTCCACTTTCTACTGCAGCAAGATTATTTAATAAATGTCCAAGTGATATTCCTTTGAGTGAATAAGAATATCCTTTTTTATATTCTTTCATCTCGTTATATACACCACTAATATTTGCATAAGCCATTGCTAAATTATAATCATCATGCAATTGTTCATCAATCAGAGATGCTTTTAAATAATAATCAACACTGGTAGCATGGTCGCCAATATTATTATATGGGATGGCAATATTGTTATAGACAGCTGCTAATCCTTTTAGATAATGTGCTTTTGTTGCAATTACAATGGCTTGTGAGTCGAGTATAATAGATTCATATGGTTTACCTTGATCGCTTAAAATAGCTGCTTGCAAACTCAGGCTGTTTACCAAGCCACGTACATAATTCAGTTTATTGCTTAATTGATATAATGCCTTAAAATAAAATATGGCAGAATCCGGTTGGTTATACATATACTGCGCACCCAGATACGTCATAGTTAATGCTTTGTTGCTGTCCTCTTTTGAATTTGACAATACTTTTAATAAGCTATCTCTGTCTTTTGTCCATTGGCTTTGACAAATACTGTTATAGGATAAGAAAAGAAAAATTAGTATTAATAGTAATCGGTTCATTTTGAAAACTTTATTGGTAAATGATAGATTGCAATAGCTAACTGCTTCTTTATATTTATACAATATCAACCATGAATTGATATTTCTGATATGTAATACAACACCTAAACTCATATAAAGATAGTCGCATTATTTCAGCAAAAATTTATTGCTACAATCATATTTGCCTTATTGCTACTGTAAAAGTGAAGTTTTATTTCCTGAAAGAAATTCCCCTTTTTAGGGGATATTATTCTGGAAATAATGAAAATAGTTTTGTTATCATAAATAATCAAAACCATGAAAATACATTTTAGCAAAAACTGCATTGCGAGTATCTCAGTTGTCATTTTGATTTTATCTGCTGAAAGTTTGAATGCACAAACTGCAGATCAAACTATTAAAAATATTCCTGATAATGTAAAGCAAAATGCCGCCAACAAAGCTGCATCAACAAGCAATTCGCTTTCCAATACGGCAATAGATAGTGTAACCAATAAAGCTTTAAAGGGGTTTACCGGTTTGTTTAAAAAGAAAGCCAAAACTCCTAAAGTTGATTCTACCAAAATCAACTCTTCCGGTAATCAGGATAATACCTTTATTCCTAATCCAATATTTGCCGGAACAGTCCCGGCTAATAATAATTCTAACAACAGCAGCAATAATAATATTTCACTTAATTCTTCACACAATACAATTCCAAATATTGCTGCATATAATAATTATGATTTTAGAGCAGGAGATAAAATAATTTTTGAAGATGAATTTGCAAGCGATGCTGATGGTGAATTTCCAACTCATTGGAATTTATTAGAAGGACAAGGAGTAATTAATAAAATAGATGGTATATCATCTTTTCTTTTAAGCAGCACACCGGGAATGCGCAGCTATAGCATGGTTAGCCCGTTTATGTCGAATGCTTCATATCTCACGGCAAATTTTTCAGTTGAGTTTGATCAATACTTAACCAGCAGCAATAATAAATTAATTCTTTTCATGTACGATAATACCGGAAATGTTTTGGGTGTAATTGTTTCTGGCGAAAATGTTCATTACAATTTTTTAAAAGCATCCTCTGCAAAAGATTTACTAACCAGCGCCGGACTTCCGCTTCAGGATGATAGTAAATTAATGAACGCATTACCCAATGCAATTGCAGGTACAAATTTTTATAACACATGGCATCATATAGCAATGGCTTATAAAAATGATCAATTAAAAATTTATGTAGATCAATACAGAGTTTTAGTTATTCCGCATTGTGGTTTTAAACCAACTGCGCTTGAATGCAGAAGCAATACTTATGATGCCGATAAACCTGTTGTATTTAAGAATTTTAAAATTGCTGATGGTGCTCAAATGAATATGTTGGGTTCTATCATGACCACAGGAAAATTTGTTACGCATGGTATTGGTTTCGATGTAAATAAATCTGTTTTGAAACCAGAAAGCATGGGTGTTATCAATGATGTAGTAAAACAAATGCAGGATAATCCAACATTGAATTTAGAAATAGATGGTTATACAGATAGTGATGGCAATGCCGATGCAAATATTACATTATCGCAACAAAGAGCAGATGCAGTAAGAGATGCAATGATACAATCTGGTATTGATGCATCAAGATTAACATCAAAAGGATTTGGTGCAGCAAAACCAATTGCACCAAATACAACACAAGAAGGTAAGGCTGAGAACAGACGTGTTGAATTTATAAAGAAATAAATACACTTTAATAAACTAAATATATAACAATGAAAAAATCAATAACATCTCACACAATTTTAAAATTGTTTGTAGTGGTTGCACTTCTAAATATTTTTTCTGCAAATGCACAAAAAGTAATCATAAAAAGTATGGATGATTTTCGTAAAAGCCCCGGTTATGCAAAAAGACAAGCAAAATCAGGAATTGTTGTAAAGAAATTTCCAACACAATACAGAAATTTTCCAAATGAAAAAACGCGATTGAAAGTAACAATTGATAAACCATCTGGTCCAACAGGTATAGTAAAAAAAGTTATTGATAAAAATCCTAAAAAAGATCCTAATTCACCTTCGGGATTTGATTGCTACACTCAACATGTTTCTTTAAGCTGTAACAGCACAAATTTTTCTGATAATGAAGCGGCACTGGATATAGCAAAAATTTTTCCCGGAGCATGTTATACATTAACTAATTTAACAAGTGGTAATTGGAATTTGCAAAAGGGAGCAAGATATCCATTAACTATAACTACAACTAACCACAATACTTCTGTTTCTTATGTTGAAAATGTTGCAGCCGATGCAGCGCATGTTAATGGCGCTATAACTACTTTATTCAATGCAGCAAAAAATGTTAATGGTTCTGAAGTTTCAACTTATGCTTGGGCTATAAATGAAAATTCAGCAGCCTCTAATTTGGCGTTAGGTGGTGGTATATCAGGTTATGGTGCATCCGTGAGTGGCTCATATTCCGATATGTCTCAATCGAAACATGTATATCTAACAGTTGATGCAAGAAAAGTGATGTATTCTATTTTCACTGCAATACCAGACAGTGGAATATTTAAAGACGCTTCCATCGAAAAAACTGTTGATTATTTAACTATGGTAACACAAGTAGATTATGGTGTAAGAATTTTGGGTAATGTTGATATTGAATTTGCTTCTTCATCTGAAGCGGAATCATTTAGAGCAAGCTACAGTGGATTTGGTATTGATGCTAATTTTAGTCTGGCAGCAGGTTCAAGTAGTTCTTCTTATAGCATTACTATTAACAGCTATATTATTGGTGGTCCGGGAAATACAATGGTTGCACATAGTATAAATGAATTTAATACCCAAGTTAATAAAGCATATTCACAAATAACCTATAAAACTGCACAACCCTTACAATACTATTTATGTGATATGTTAGGAAATTCGATGCAACCCATGAGTGAGACAGATGATTTTGAAGAAAGAACTTGTATACCTGCCGGTAAAGGAGAAGAAGAAATTAAAAACGTAATTGTTTCTTTTGGTACAGGTAATGATGATAAACACCAAGAAACAAGATTTGCAGTTCAAATTTTTTCCGGAAACAATGCAAATATTCAGGATGCATCAAAATTAATGTTTGCAAATGATTATATGGGACAACTAATATATTTTCCTGCAAATTCTCAACCAAGCACAGCTACTGAAGTTTTTCTAAATCCATTTAACCAATATAAAGGGAAATTAACAGTAGACGCAATTCAAAAGGCAGGTGGAGGAACTATATTAATTGTATTTCCGCAACATCAAAATGTTTCTCAAGATTATTGGGATGTAACACAAGTTAATGTTACATTTTACATAAAACCAACTTCTGCTAATCCAAATCCAAAGCCTTTGCAAGTAGGTGTTGGTAAGATGCCCGGCTTTAATTTAAGTCAAAATCCTCATGTTATAAAAACAGACGATCCTAATTCATATTTGGTTTTACATTTTGATGGAAATTTTAGTCCTCTATAATTTTTTAAAGAAAAAAGTATGAAAAAATTTAGTTCAATTATTTTTAATAAAAACATTATTGCTGCAATTATTGCAGCAATAATGTTTCCGTCAATATCACAAGCTCAATTTTTAAAATCATTACTCAATAAAGCAACACAGGCTGCAACACAATCTTCTAAACGTGCTGTTGATGCAAAAGATAGTTCTGTATTAATAAAGCCTAAGTTAGATAGTCTTTCAGCAGCATTAAAAAAAATGTCGGCTGATACAATTGGCTCAACAAGAAACTATTCAACACAACAACGTTTAGCTGTTTCACCGGCCGATTCTGCTGCTGCAATAAATAGTTTCAAAAATGGCGCAGGTGGCAGTGGTATATTATACCAATATTTAGATATCACCAATATTAAAATGCAGGGAAGAGATTCAACATTTAAGGATACAATGTCTATTGCTATTGCCGATAATTATAATATGCGATCTGAAAATGGATTGGGTGGTATTAAAACACAAACCATTAATTATGCAGGTATGCCAAAATACAGTATCATATTAATGCCGCAGAGTAAAACCTATATGCTGCATATTAAGGACACAGCAAATTCAGTTGCATCAGATAAACTTAGTTATATCGTTACAAAAGTTGGTAATGAAAATATTCAGGGATATAATTGTATTCATGCAAAATTGACTATTGTTATGGATAGAAATAAGCAAATTACTGAAGATATATGGACCAGTAAAGATGTACCGGGTTATTTGAATTTAAAAAAGATGTCAGCACTTCAAAACGTAACACCTAAAATGATGCAGGCAATCGATCAGGCTGGTTGCGATGGTTTTTTTGTGAAGATGGTAATGCAGAATATGGGTTATTCAATGACTATGTTATTAATTAATTCAAGTCGAAAAAACTTTCCTTCCTCTATGTTTCAGATACCTGCCGGATACACACAAGCAAGAAATGTAAATACAGCTTCGCAGTTAACCAAAATTTGGTAAGCGAAAAAATATTTGCATCTAATCTCTATATCTTATGATAACTAAATAGCAAGCAGAGAAATAATCAACTGATATATACAACATATAAAACGCTAATAGTATTAGTCATTATTTGCAAAATGCAAGATAATTTAGCTATAATCAACAAAGGTTTGGAGTTTGGTCTTTTATGGTAATAAAACAATTTCGGCTTCATTTGTACAAGCCGCCAAGAGTGATTTCACTTATTTGGCCAAAGCTGGAGGAATAATTCAAACTGGGTTAAAGACTACTTCGGTCATTTTTGGTTGGGTAGGTGCGACTACAAGTACAATATCCTTTATTAGTAATCCTACTAAGAAAGGATTCGCTGATGTTGTAATGAGCGGGGTTGCATTTGTACCTGTAGTGGGTTGGGCATTATCAGGTTCGTATTTTATTATTGATCAAACAGTTGGCTGGGAAAAAGTTATGAAGGTTATGGAAGGGGCAAAGGAATATAACGAAAGTGCGAGAAAAGAAGGCTGTTGGTGGTGTGCATTACCCCACTAACATATTAATTAGAAAATTTCAGTTAATTTGGCTCTTATGTTTAAATATTTTGATTGTCTATTTGTT
>CAILAF010000417.1 GCA_903832075.1 uncultured Chitinophagaceae bacterium | reverse complement strand
TCGATTTCTTTTTTAATAAAGAAAAAAAGTGGCAGGAAGAATTTATGAAATTAAGAATGATTATTCTTGAATGTAAGTTGACAGAAGAATTAAAATGGGGCCAGGCTTGTTACACATTTCAAAAAAGTAATATCGTTTTAATTCATGGGTTTAAAGAATACTGTGCGCTTCTGTTTTTCAAAGGTGCATTGCTAAAAGATGCCAAGGGTATTTTAATCCAACAAACTGAGCATGTGCAGGCAGCAAGACAAATTCGGTTTACTCATATTCGGGAAATTGTTGCGATTGAAAAAATTTTGAAAGCCTATATTAAAGAAGCAATTGAAGTGGAAAAAGCAGGTTTAAAAGTGAAATTAAAAAAAACTTCTGAATACCCTGTTCCCGAAGAACTTCAAAATAAATTAAATAGAATCCCTTCTTTGAAATCTGCTTTTGAAGCATTGACACCAGGGCGACAAAGAGCATACCTTTTTTATTTTTCTCAACCCAAACAATCCAAAACCAGAGAATCAAGAATTGAAAAATATTTGCAACAAATTCTAAAAGGAAAAGGAATAAATGATTAGTGACCTAGTCCTTTGTATCAAAGAATCTATTTAATAGAAATAAAACAGACTAGTTAAGTTGATTGCTTTAAAATATTTTTTGCAGAAATAGAGTTATTCTACCCAATCTGCAACAAATAAATTAGTATCATGTCCGCCGCCATTATTGCGGTTGCTGGAAAATAAAAATCTTTTTCCATTTGGGCTGAACATGGGAAATGCATCGAAGCCTTTATCATGACTTATTTTTTCCAATCCTTTTCCATTGATATCAGTTAAATACATATTGAAAGGAAAACCATATTTATATTCGTGATTGCTGCAAAAAATAATATGTTTTCCATCGGGTGTAAAATTGGGTGCCCAATTGGCTTGTTCTAAAAAAGTAATTTGATGTGCATCGCTTCCATCAGCATTGGCAACAAAAACTTCCATATGTGTTGGTGCTACTAAATTTTCTTTTAATAAAGATTTGTATTCATCAATCTCTTCTTTTGTTTTTGGACGGCTTGCACGCCAAACAATTTTCTTTCCATCCGGACTAAACCATGCACCACCATCATACCCTAATTCGTGTGTAATTCTTTTTACTTTATATGTTTTCATATCCATGGAATACAAATCCAAATCGCCATCACGCATAGAGGTAAAGATCATGGTAGAACCATCGGGAGATATGGTGCCTTCTGCATCATAGCCTTTTGTGGTAGTTAATTGTTTAATAATTTTTCCGCTTGTATCTGCTAAAAAAATATCATAACTATCATACACCGGCCAAATATATTTATTGCCATATTTACTTCTATCAGGTACCGGCGGACAATCATTACCGCTTAAAATAGTTGATGCATAAATAATATGTTTGCCATCGGGCAAAAAATAACCGCAGGTTACTCTGCCGCCATGAGAAATTCTTTTATAAGTAAATTTTTCGTTGGGTGATGTTGGGACTTTACCAATAAATAATTGATCGCATTCCATTCCGTCTTTCGGACTTCTGCGTTGAAAGATAACATACTTGCCATCATAACTCCAGTAACCTTCGGCATTATCTCCACCATTGGTTAATTGAATGATATTTTTAAAATGTTTTTCATCAGTATAATGAACTGAATCGGAATTATTTTTTAAGATAAAATGATTTCTTTTAGAAAAAGAAAATAGCACAACCAACGCAATAATGGCAATAAAAACAGATAATAACTTTCTCATAATTGTTAAATAATCGGCAAATAAAGAGTAAAGTTAAAATCTATTGCATGATAATTGTCAGGGAAAAGTCAATTCACTGATTATTTTTGCAATAAATGATGAATGGTCATATCATCTTAAAACTCAATTCAGCTTCAATGAAAAAATATTTTTTGTTCACTGCATTACTTATTTTTTTAATCGCCTGTCATGATACAGATAAAAAAAACAATCAATCTTATGATAAGAGTCTTTATCCTAAAAATGTAATTGACTTATATCAACAGATCAAACAAAAGCCCGACAGCATTGGATTACGTTTACTATTGGTTGATGCATTAGATAGCTTGAATAATCCGTTTGCAATTCGCGAAGCATTATTACAAATGGATTCATTAACCAAAAAAGATTCATTGAATTATGGTTTATGGTATAGAAAAGCAAAGTTGAATGAGAATGCAAAAGATACCAATGCAGCAATCGTTTGTTATAATAAAGCCATACATGTATATCCATCACCTGATGCATTATTATCATTGGCAAACTTATTTGCAGAAACAAAAAATAAAAAAGCATTGGAGCTTTGCAACCAGGTAGATGAATTAAAAATGGGAAGAGCGTATAATGCGCATACTAATTTTATTCAGGGTGTGTATTATGCAAGAACTGGAAATAAAAATGCTGCTACTCAATTCTTCGATGCATGTATCAATAACGATTATACTTATATGGTGGCTTATTTAGAAAAAGGATTTATTTTATTTGATGATAAAAAATATACCGAGGCATTAAAAGTTTTCGAAACCGCATCACAAGTAAATAATGTTTATGCTGATGCATATTATTGGCAAGCAAAATGTAATGAAGCATTGAACGATAAAAAGAATGCACTAATTAATTATAATAATGCATTGGCATTAGATAAAAATTTAAAAGAAGCAGCAGATGCAATTGATCGTTTAAAATAAAGTTCAAAATATTTAAACTAATTTTATTTATCATTTATAATTCAAAAATAACATGGCACTCATTGCTCCATCATTATTATCAGCAAACTTTTTACAATTAGAACAAGATTGTACAATGCTCAATAACAGTCGTGCAGATTGGTTTCATTTAGATATTATGGATGGAAGATTTGTTCCGAATATAAGTTTTGGATTACCGATCGTTGAACAAATTAAGAAAGTTGCCAAAAAGCCACTGGACGTGCATTTGATGATAGTAGAGCCCGAGAGATATGCGGAAGCATTTCAACAAGCTGGTGCCGATATATTAACTGTACATTATGAAGCATGTATTCATTTACATCGCAATATTCAGCAAATAAAAAGTTTAGGAATGAAAGCAGGTGTTGCCATTAATCCGCATACACCCATAAATTTATTGGAAAATGTAATTGATCAAATTGATGTGGTTTGTGTAATGAGTGTGAATCCGGGTTTTGGCGGACAACAATTTATTCCGCAAACCATTGATAAGATTAGGGCATTAAAAAAATTAATTGCTGCATGCGGCAGTAAAGCATTAATAGAAATTGATGGTGGTGTAACATTAGATAATGCATCTGCACTTATTCATACCGGCGCAGATGTTTTGGTTGCAGGTAATGCTGTTTTTAAATCAACCGATCCTGTTGCAACAATTAATCAATTAAAAAATTCATAGAAATAAAATTTCTTTTTTTTCTTATCGCTTTGTAACATACATCTCTTTTAATTTTATTTCATGCTTAAGTTTCTGCATCGTTTATTTGTTTGTTTGTTTCTCAGCTTATTGGTTTCATGTTCATCTTATAACAAATTAGTTTGGAATGATGAGTTTGATAAAAATGGTTTGCCTGATTCATCAAAATGGAAAATGGAAGAAGGATTTTTTCATAACGAAGAACAACAATATTATACTAAGAACAGATTAGAAAATGCAAGAGTTGAAAATGGAATTTTAATTATAGAAGCACGTAAAGAAAAATTTGATAATAAAGATTACGATGCAACAAAAAAAGGTTTTAAATATGCTTATCCAAAAGCCGACTATACTTCTGCAAGTATTACTACCAAAGGGATTCAATCATTTAAATACGGAAGAATTGAAATGAAAGCAAAGTTGCCTAAAGGCAAAGGTGTGTGGCCGGCATTTTGGATGTTGGGTGAAAACAGAGATCAAGTTGGTTATCCTTTTTGCGGAGAGATTGACATCATGGAATACACCGGAAAAGATCCTAATAAAATTAATGGAACCATTCATTATCCAAAAAATGATGGTACTGAAAAAGTTGTATCAAACGGAACAACTTTTAAAAAAAGAAAACCATTTAATGATTTTCATGTGTATGCAATAGAATGGAATAAAAAGAAAATTGATTTTTAT
>CAILAF010000416.1 GCA_903832075.1 uncultured Chitinophagaceae bacterium | reverse complement strand
TTCAAAAATTTGATTGTGCTTAAGCTAATTTTATTTTTTTTGACAGCAACTAAAAAATAAAAACCGCTCAAATTCAATATTCAAGCGGTTTTTAATCTACTCTGATGTGACCCCTCAGGTATCAAAGCAATCTCTTGAAATGCTTTACTGGTAAGGGTTGTATAAGTTATACTTCATTTTAATTGTGTTACGGTGAAACGCTTTCGCCTTTGCATCGGAATCCTTCACAATCCTATCAAGAACTAACGCTAAGGTATCAATTTTTTTAATTCCACTTCTAATGCAATAATTTTTGTGATCAAAATATCCATTCATAAACGATAGTTGTATACTTGAAATAATAAACCCTTTAGGTTGGATATGGGAAGGGTAAAGACGAATACTAACTGCATCGCCGGACTATCCCAAATAAATTCGGATTCAATGTAGCCAGCTTCTGAGCTTCATTTTGAAGCGATTTACGACGAAATGCTAATTTTAGCCATAGCTTTCTCCACTTACTTAATCGTTTTCCTATGCCACGCACCAAAACAAAAGAAAAAATTCTGCATGTACCCACAACTCATGAACAATTGATCTGCATGGGTTCTATGCCCATGTATGCTAAAATTTTATTAGAGAACTCCGGACCAAAACCCTATACTGAGTTTTTGAAGTGGCTGATCGAAAAAAAATTCTTTAAAGATGTCGAAGAGAAAGTTCCCATTAAGAAAATGGCGGCAGATTTTAAGTCCGACTCTGCTAAAGTAACTAAATGGATCAAAGATATCTATCAGGGCATATTTGAACTAAATGATGAGAAACCGGAGATATTCCAAAGGGATGGCGAGTTTAAAGTCCGGCTAATTGCCAGGTACTTTGACAGTTCCTGCAGCTTTGCCCTATCCCTCCCGGTATTGCCAAGGGAGTTTGAACAATTCAATTTTTATTTCTTCCGAGGTGTCGTAGGGACCGATTATTTCTGGGTCAAGAAAATACAGTATGATATGGAAGATGATCAGGTAAATATTTTAGTATGGTTAGAAGCAGGATTTGTTAATAAATACCGAGAGTTTGCTCTTGACAAAGCTTTATTTCAAGGATGGATCGGTAGTTCTGATGTGTACCATAAATACCCTTACGAATTGGATAAGGAATTAAAGAATTTGTATAAAGATTGATCGAACCATTATAATCTAGTATTTCTTATAAACAATTGATTTTAAATTTAACTACTATCTTTAAACTGAAAATAATATCTAATAAAGATATAGCTGCTAAAATTTACTGCTACCCGAACCGACCAAGTAAAAGAAGCAGACATACGCAAATAATAACTGCAGCCACGTTCAGGCGTGGGGCATTCTTATTTGCGTATGCGCTCTTGGTCGGGCGTGGGTAGCGATAAGTTATGTCTCACGCCGCTGTTTATAAACAGATTGTTTTTGAAAAGAGATCAAGGACAAAACCCAAATCGACCAATTCATGAAAAAAATAAATTTATTTCTGTTTGCGTTACACACAATGTATCTCTCTTGTTATTCTCAGGATTTAAATAATGTAAAAGCCAATCTGGTATCAGGAAAAATTGAAGAAGCAAAAGCTGAGATTTACAAACTTTCATCAGATCCAAATTCAAAAGAAAACCCTGCTTTTTGGATATGGAAATCAAAAGTTTATGCAAAAATCTATAAGGATAATAATTTAAGGGCAAAATACCCGGGATCAGAAACTATCGCAAGTGAAGCTTTTACAAAATATGTAGCTTTGGACCCTTCCATGAAACTCGCAAAGGATTTTGGTGTTCAGGATGCCGCTTTTGATCTGTATTCCACTTCTTTCAACCAGGGTATCAGAACATTCAATACTAAGAATTGGGATTCATCCTTATACTTTTTTAAATATTCAGTTGAATACAGTGATGTGATCTTCCAGAACAAATGGAGTACTAGCGCTATGGCTTTTGATACAACTTCTATTTTATATGCAGGATATTCTGCACAAAATGCCAAAAAAATGGATGAGGCTTATATATATTATTCAAGATTAGCAGCTAATAAAGTTGGTGGAAAAACCAATATTGACATTTATCGTTTTATCCTTGTGACCAACAGCGATAGAAAAGATTCGGCAGGGTTTTATAAATATTATCCCATTGCCAGGCAGTTATATCCAAACGAAAATTGGATTGAATATGAGATTGATTTCATTGGCAAGTATTATAATCTGGCCGGAAAAACTGCTTTCTATGACAAGGAAGATGTAGCAGGTACTTTAACTTCTGTAAAATATTTGCACTTTGGCGATATGTTCGTGAATCTCTCAAAAGAAGACAAAGAGGGAATGGATAGCGCAAAAATAGCAAGGTATCAAGCAAAAGGAAGAGAAGCTTTTAAAAAGGCATTTTATAAAGATCAAACTAATGCAATTGCTGCCTACAATGCCGGTGTTGTTTATTATAACGAGTTTAATATTTATAATGAAAGAGTAATGAAATTTTATACTCTGTTAAAAGATTTTGAAAAGATAAAAACAGTTGATGCTAAAGTTAAAAACAAGCTGGCTAATTTACAATCATCCTACAGGCAGATAGTTGCCCCTTTTAAATTCGTAAATTCTGCATTAGTAGAATCAGGTGCCATAAAAAATAATGATCTGAACAGCTACGATCAAAAAATTACCGACGCTTTTAATAAGGTGTATCAGGTTAATGATAAAGTAATAGATAAAACAAATGAATTTGAAAATAAGTACAAGGACTTTGTAAATTTATTTGATAAAGCATTTCAAGCTATCCATCCCCAATTAAGAACTATCACAGACAGTTCTATTAATTGGCTTGAAAAATCATATTATATTTTAAAAGACAAAAACCCTAAAGCTAGTTTTGAGATAAGTTCTTACTCAAAATCAATCGATTTTTTATCAAATTTATACTCTTATAAGAGAGATATTTTAAAAATTGAGAACCCTCAGGAATCAGACAAAATGGATACGAAATTTAAATTTTATAATAGTCAACGAGTAAGTATACCTAATTGATAATTTAATACATTTCAAATCGAGTCCTTTTAGTATAGAATGAATGTTATTACTAAATCTGGATATTATAAGTAGATTAATTGTATAAATAATTATATGA
>CAILAF010000415.1 GCA_903832075.1 uncultured Chitinophagaceae bacterium | reverse complement strand
GCGGACAAGATGCAAGTAATCTGCAACAAGTGATTGATAAAGTAAAATCATTATTATAAATAGATAAAAAAATCAGTAAGTCTCACTTTTTTAACATTTCCGAAAGTTTTCGTATTTCAAATAATTCCTTACATTTGATGTACTAAAAATTTCGTACAACTTAAATTAACCATTATGAATTTAAAATTTATAACTATTGCAATTGCTGCAATAGCCATATCAGGCAATGCTTTGGCGCAAAAAGACAGTACAGCAAAAATTAAAAAAGAAAAAACAATTACTATCAGAAAAAGTTCGGGCAACAATGAGAAAATGACCATAGTAGTTGATGGCGATAAAGTAACTATTAATGGCAAACCTGTGGAAGAAATGAATGATAGTGATCTGCAAATATTACAAGGAAATGCAAAAAATCTTGCCCTGCAGATTGCACCAAAAGTTGCAATGAAATCAATGTCAAAAGGCAAAATGAATAATATTACCATTAATACAATGGGAGGAAACAAAGCAGTGCTGGGTGTTACAACTGATAAAGATGAAAAAGGTGCTAAAATAAATGATGTTCGAAAAGAAAGTGCTGCTGAAAAAGCCGGGTTACAAAAAGATGATATCATTTCAAAAGTGGGCGATACAAAAATTGAAAACAGCGAAGACTTATACAATGCCATTGGAAAATATAATGCAGATGATAAAGTAAAAATTACTTATTGGCGCAATGGAAAAGAAAATACTACAACCGTAACATTATTGAAGAATAAAGAAACGATGGTTTATAGTTTTAACAATAATGATTTCAACTATAATTTTCAAGATCCAAAAACATTATTAGATCAAAAGATGTTTTTAGATCAGGCGCAAAGAAATTTTTCTTTCACTAATCCACGCAAACCTAAGCTGGGCTTGCAAATTCAGGATGTTGAAACAGGCAATGGTGTAAAAGTATTAGATATTGATGATGATACACCTGCTGCAAAATCAGGTTTGAAAAAAGATGATATCATTATTGAAGTGAATGGAAAGGAAATTAAAAACGTAGATGATTTGAGAGATAAAGTAAAAGATGTAAAAGAAGGCGATGCAGTACAAATTAAATATAGAAGAGGTAATAACACTGAATCAACAATTGAAATTAAAATCCCGAAGAAATTAAAAACCGCAGATCTATAAACGATTTACTTTTTCTCATGTGTATTCAACCATCTTGATTTTTCAGGATGGTTTTTTATTTTAATATCATTTCATCTGTTAAATATTTAATTCTAAATACAAAGAGAAGATTATTTTTGCGCCGATGAATATTGCAGATAAATATGAAGCAGTGATTGGTTTAGAAGTTCATGCACAATTACAAACCAATAGTAAATTATTCTGTGGAGATAGCATTGCATTTGGTGCTGCGCCTAACACGCATGTTAGTCCGATTACTTTAGGCCATCCTGGCACGTTACCAAAAACAAATAAAAAAGCAGTTGAATATGCCATTAAAATGGGATTGGCATGTAATTGCGAAATTGAAAAAGATAATTACTTCGCAAGAAAAAATTATTTCTATCCTGATCTGCCAAAAGGTTATCAAATTTCTCAACACACCACACCTATTTGCAAAGGCGGTTTTGTTACGATAAAAGTAAATGGAACAGAAAAAAATATTCAACTCAACAGAATTCATTTAGAAGAAGATGCCGGAAAAAGCATTCATGATATTTATGATGATTATAGTTGCATTGATTTAAACAGAGCCGGAACACCATTGATTGAAATAGTTACTGAGCCTTGCTTACAAAGCAGTGAAGAAGCTTTTCAATATGTGACTGAATTAAGAAGATTAGTTCGTTGGTTGCATATTTGCGATGGCAATATGGAAGAAGGAAGTTTAAGATGCGATGCAAATGTTTCCATCAGATTAAAAGGCGAAAAGAAATTAGGTGTTAAAGTTGAAGTAAAAAATTTAAATTCTATTCGCAACATAAAAAAAGCGATTGATGTTGAGATTGAGAGAATGATTGTAGTTGTTGAACAAGGCGGAACCATCACACAACAAACCAGAAGCTTTGATGCAAGTAACGATTCAACTTTTTCAATCCGCGATAAAGAAGAAGCGAATGATTATAGATACTTTGCCGATCCCGATTTAGCACCATTTCATTTAACCGATTCATTTATACAAAATATTCAATCATCACTTCCTTCATTACCGCAACAGTTGGCAAAAAAATATCAACGTGAATATGGTTTAAGCGAATATGATGCATCACAATTATGTGATGAAAAATATACATCCGATTATTTTCAATCAATCATTCCATTCACACAACATTATAAAGCCATTGCCAATTGGATTGTAGGGCCTATTCGTAATTATTTAAATGAAAACAATTCTTCTTTCGAAGAAATAAACTTAACGCCGCAAACTTTTGCTGAATTAATTAAATTAGTTGAAGATGGTAAGGTTAGCTTCTCTGTTGCGTCTTCAAGAATATTACCTGTTTTAATGAAAGAGAATAAATCACCAATTCGAATTGCAGAAGAGTTAAATTTATTGCAGGTAAGTGATAATAATCAAATTGAAATTTGGGTGAATGAAGTGATTGCAAAAATGCCTGATAAAGTGATAGAATATAAAAAAGGGAAAAAAGGATTGATAGGTTTATTTGTAGGTGAAGTAAAAAAAATAAGTAAGGGCAAAGCCGATCCAAAAGTGGTAACAACATTATTAGAACAAAAATTAAATCAGTTATAAATAACCAATCATGAAAAATATTGCAATCGCATTCATTACTTTAATAGTTATCAGTTCTTGTCAACAAAAAAAATACGGACCATTTACAGTAAGCGGTAAAATAGAACATGCAACAAGTAATAAAGTTTTATTGGAAGAATTACCATTCAGCGGTATTCAACCAATCGTTGTTGACTCAACTACCATAAAAGAGAATGGCAACTTTGAATTAAGAGCATTAGGAAAAGAAGAAGCTTTGTATTTATTAA
Organism: uncultured Chitinophagaceae bacterium; assembly: GCA_903832075.1. Classification (GTDB taxonomy): domain Bacteria; phylum Bacteroidota; class Bacteroidia; order Chitinophagales; family Chitinophagaceae; genus CAILAF01. The sequence goes on along the minus strand of CAILAF010000415.1, from coordinate 15,137 downwards.
GTGTGCAAAATGGTCCGGTAGTTTTATTGATAAACGATGCAAAAAGTATTCGTGTAACATTAGACGTAAGCCAATATAAAAATTATAAGACCGAAGGTTCTGCAGCTTCGGCAGCTGTTCATGATTTCTTTGAACAGTTTGAAAATCATTACAAATCCATTGCTGCCGCAGTTCAGCAATATGATTCACTTAGAAAAACAAACACAAATGATAGTATCGTAAATATTAAACGAGTGGCTTATGAAGCAGAAATGAATAAGACAAAAAAATTCTTTGAAGATTTTATTGGCCAATCTAATAGTCCCGCTGTTCGTTTATTTGTATTAAGCAAAGGTTTAGAAAGTAATATTATTGATGCACAAGAGGCATTAAATATTACGAATGCTTCTTTAGAAAAATTTGTCAATCATTCAGGATTAACACTAATGAAATCAAAATTAGCATTACAAATTTCCGCAGATCCAAAATTAGCATTGCTTAATAAACAAGCGCCGGAAATAAATCTAACAGATACTTCTGGTAAAATGCTTAGCTTAAGTTCTTTAAAAGGAAAATATGTGTTGGTTGATTTTTGGGCGAGCTGGTGTGGACCATGCAGACAAGAAAATCCGAATGTTGTTACTGCATACAATAAATTCAAAAATAAAAATTTTACTATTTTGGGTGTATCACTAGACAATGATAAACAAGCCTGGATTGATGCTATTCAACAAGATGGTTTAACATGGAATCATGTAAGCGATTTAAAGCAATGGGAAAGTTCAGTTGTAAGCACTTATAAATTTGATGGTATCCCCTTTAATGTATTGGTTGATCCAACCGGAAAAGTTATCGCAGTAAGTTTAAGAGGCAAAGCATTAGACAATAAATTGAATGAAGTATTGAAATAGAAAATTATTTAAGTACATTAATATAATTGATTGCAGCTATCCAACCCGATTCATCTTTTGCAGAAAGGTCTTTCTCTTTAAGAAAAGCCTCAATTTTATTGTATTGATTGCCAAATACATTTTCTAAACTCTTTTTATTTAAGCCAACCAATTTATATTGTCCGTCCTGCAATAAAAAATAGGTTTCTTTATCGTTGAATCTTTTGAATTTATTCGCATCTCCATATTCAGTAAATTCTTCAATTTCCTTTTGATAAGATTTTAAAAAGGAAATCTTGCCTTCTGCCAATACTTGTAAATATTTATCAGCTTTAATGATGTTGTTGATAGCATATCCTTTTTTGAAAATAATTTTTTGTGTGGTGTCGGATGCGTTTGGATAAAAACAAACATGGCTAACATAAAGGCCTAATTCATATGCACTATCATTTCTGTTGAAAATAAATTTATTATTATAAACATCGAACTTAAGATTGACATGTTTAAATGTATAACCATTCTCAACAGTAACAGATGCATCTAACCATTTATCTTTAAAAAATGAGCTTCCTTGAACTTTTTCAAATTGATAAATAAATAATAGATTACCCGAAGCCCTGTCAATGGTTTGCCTTTCTTGAGCGAAAAGAGTTAACGACATAAATAAGTATGCTACTATTAAACATATTTTTTTCATACTGAAAATTATTTTTATTGAAGATAAAAATATAAATATTTAAAAAGGCCGATAGAAATAAATCTATCAGCCTTTTTAAATATATCAACCAAAATATTAATACCCTGGATTTTGCTTCATGTTAGGATTAGCATTTAACTCTGTCAGAGGTATAGGGAAAATCAATTGTGTATTTGGCGCTACAGTATTTGTGGCAGGCGTAATAGCAAAAGTTGTAGATGGAACATTATTGGAAACATTTGCAACTTTAGTATAGTTTCTTTGAAGTCTGATTAAATCCCAAAAACGACTACCTTCAAATGCTAATTCTTTTCTACGTTCAATTAAAATATCTTCCAATACTTGCGGACCAGTATCAGCCCATCCTGCAAAAGAGGGATCTCTTAATGTGGCAACTTTATTCAAGTATAAATTTGCATTAGTATAATCACCTTTATTGTAATAAGCTTCAGCGGCAATTAATAAAACATCCGCATATCTAATTACTTTGGTAGCATCTCTACCTGAAGCATTGGCAGGGTTAGGATATTTGTAAACATAATTTGCAGTTCCGGTTTGAAGAGTTCTTGTTCCAGGAACGATCAATGCCTTTCTTGTATCTGTTGCAGAATATAAGCTATACAATTCAGGAGTTGCAAAAATATCAGCATAACCACTACCTCCAGCGATAATATAAATGAACCCGATCTGGTCAAAGCCGTTATTATAAGTAACATCACTTGAAATTTCAAACATGGTTTCAACTTTCGTTGTAGTTTGAAGTGAAGTACTGTTCCAATAGCTAACAATACTTGGAGTTAAAGTGAAACCGCCATTAGTAATCACATCAGTTGCGGTTGTAAGTGCATTGGCCCAATCACCCATATTTTGATAAACTCTTGCCTCCAGTGCTCTTGCTGAATATTTGGAGAAGAAAGCAGTTCCTCTATAAACAGTCATCAAACTATACGCTTTTTCCAAGTCCGCAATTACTTGAGTATAAACATCCTTTACAGTATTTCTTGCAGGAAGCGCATTTTGATCATATGTTAAAACAAGGGGAACAGCAGGATCATTAGGCGAAGTAGTATAAGGATGACCATAATTTCTTGCCAGTTCAAAATACATCAAAGCACGAATTGCATATGCTTCTCCTAAATACTGACTTGTGTTTGTTGTAGTAGAAGTAAGACTAGAAGATGCTGCAATAATAGTATTAGCATATTTGATAGCAACATATGCCTGCTGCCAAACAGCCAATCCATAAGCATCTGTGTTAATCATATTGAAATTGTCTAATGTTGTATATCTTCCGGAGTTCCCTGTTGTAACATAGGTATTGTCCCCCATTAAATCCCCTTTTACCGGAAGTGTGCGACCATAAAGGTCTGTATTTCTTAATTGAGAATAAGCCCCTGTTACCGCAACAAGCATGTCAGATTCCGTTTTAATGGCATCTTGCAATACTACAGCAGTATACGGCTTGTCATTCAAGAAATCTTTATTACAAGATACTGTACTAAGCATCAAGATAAGAGAAGCAAAATATAATTTATTAATAGCTTTCATATTTATTATTTTGATAAGGTTAAAAACTTAGAACCCAATATTTAAACCGACTGTAATAGCCTTATTATATAATACATTCAGGTTTGATTGGCTGTTTATACCTTGTTCAGGATCAAATGGTATTCTATTATCATAGATCTTTGTCCAAAGATTTGAGCCTCTGGCATAAAATTTCAATGAAGTCAAATGCAATTTTTTAACCAAAGATGAATTAGCGTTATAAGTTAAAGTAATATTTCTAAGTCTTAAGAAATCTCCTTTATATAAGAATCTTGATGAAAAAGAAACTGAATTACTGTTGGTAATGGTAGATGATGTATTTGTGGCTCCGTTGATTAATCTTGGAACATCAGTGATATCACCTGGTTTTTGCCATCTGGTTAAAGTATAAGCATATTTACCATAAGCTGAATTTACTTCATCAGTTAAATAGTTAGCCCAACTATCTCTTACATAGTTACCAAAATTATAATACAAATCAGCTGCCAAACTAAATTGTCTGAAAGTGAAAGTATTAGAGAATCCCCCAAAATATTTAGGGCTTGCACTAATTCCCATTGGAACATTCGCAGCAGCACTATATTGAGTTGTTTTGGCAGATTTAGTTGCGTCAGTAAACCATTGTGGGTTACCGGTTGCAGGATCTACACCGCCCCAAAGTTTTCCATAAAACTCATAAACGTCATGCCCGGGTGCTACATATTGTACACCACCATTGATGATTTGAGTTTGACCAGGAGGTAATTGAGTAACGGTATTCTTGTTGTTGGTGAAGTTCAAATTTATATCCCAGGTAAAATTACGTGTACTTATAGGAGTTGCATTAATGGTAATTTCAACACCTTTGTTTTCTAAAGCTCCAATGTTTTTAGTTATAGTACTAAAACCTGTTGTTAAAGAAAGTGGTTGAGCAAACAACAATTGATCGCTTTTCTTTATATAATAATCAACTGTTAATGATAATCTGCTTTTAAAGAAAGATACATCCAAGCCAAAGTCAGTCATCAAAGCATGTTCCCATTGCAAATTAGCATTACCAATACCATTAAAAGCACCACCGGCATAACCTGCATAATTAAATCCATATCCAAAAGTTTGGCGCCAAGCATAGTTGCCCACTTCTGCATTACCTGATGAACCATAAGATGCTTTTAATTTAAGATCAGAGATAGCAGTAACATTTGCTAAGAAATTCTCTTTTGAAACAACCCATGCCCCACTGATTGATGGGAAATCACCATAAGCATTGCTTGAAGCAAATCTTGATGACCCATCTCTTCTAAAGCTTCCAGCCAAAGTATATTTTCCTTTATAATTAAAGCTTGCTCTTGCAAATTCAGAAGCAAAATTATAATCTGAACCAGTATTAGAACCGGCGGTTGGTGTTGCGGCATTAGCAGCATCAACTAAAACAGGTGTAGGATAGTTTTGTGATGCAGCTGTTATAAAGTAACCTCTTGAATTAATTGCTTCGTAACCGGCAGTTGCATCAAAGGTTAAATATTTGTTTCTTGTTAATGCAGCATGATAATTCAATTGACTTGTCCAATCCCACAATAAATATCTTGAATAATAAGCATAACCTCTCCCATTAGAAGGAGCTCCATCACCATGGATAGGGTTATTGTATTGAAATTCTTCTAAGTTATTATATTGTAAACCCATTGAAGTAGTAAACTTCAAGTTGTTTAAAATTTTATAATTACCCGCAGCTTTACCTAAAATTGAAAAGTTATCCAACGAATGAATATCTTTTGCAACTATGTATAAAGGATTGTAATTACTGCTGAAATTACTTGCTAAGGTTCTGTCTATATTATAAGAGCCGTCAGCATTGAATGGATTTGAGGTCGGTCTCATGAAATAGAATTCCATAGATGGACTTGCAAATGCACTAGAGTTACTGATAGCAGTATTTTGTTTAGTGTATGTTGGTTGTATGCTGAATGAAAAATCAAGTTTAGGGCTAATGATATGATTTAAGTTGATTACACTAGAATAACGTGCTAAATCAGAACCAATGGTTGATGCTTCTTGTTTAAAATAACCACCTGAGATAAAGAAGGTTGTTTTTGCATCACCACCAGAAGCGTTAATATTATATAATTGCTGAGTACCGGTTCTTAAAAGTAAATTAACCCAATCGGTATTAGCAGTTCCATATGCAGCAGCAGAAGTATTTGCAGCAGCTTGCGCAGTAGCCAATGGATCACCAACTAGCAAACGTTGATTGGTATAACCTTCTTTGTACAAAGTTAACCAGTCAGGTGAACGTAAAGGAAGGCCTGCAGCAGGAAGATCTCCCGGTTTATTATTACCAACTTCGACAGTAGTATTGAATTTAGTTTTGCCTGCTTTACCAACCTTAGTAGTAATAACGATTACACCGTTTGCACCTCTTGCACCATATATAGATGTGGCAGATGCATCCTTTAATATTGAAATAGATTCAACATCATCCGGATTCAATTGAGCTAATACGTTAGTGGTCGTAGTTTCGCGTGATAAATCACCACTGTTAATTTGTATTCCATCAATTACAAATAATGGTTGTGCAGAAGCACTATAAGAACCAATACCTCTGATTCTTATTGCTTGGTTGGCACCTGGTTGTCCGCTGAATGTTACCGATTGTACACCGGCAGCTTTACCTTGTAAAGCCTGATCAACAGAAGATAAAGGCGTATTTGCAACTTGGTCTCCGGATACTTTTGAAATGGAGGAAGTTAATTCTGATTTTTTTTGTGTACCATAACCTACCACAACTACTTCTTCTAAATTTTGAGTAGATGAAGTCAAGGAAACAGTTACGGCAGATTTACCTGTAATAGAAACTTCTTGAGCAGTGAAGTTCAAAGAAGAAACTACCAAAGTCTTACCTGTAGCAGGTACTGAAATGGAAAATGAACCATCAATGCCGGTAGTGCTACCAACTGTAGTTCCTTTAACCAAGACTGAAGCATGTGGTACAGGATTCCCTTTATCATCAGTTACCTTACCTTTAACGGTATGGTTTTGCGCCCATAGCTGGCTTGCAACCAGACATAAGCACAAGAATAAAGTCAAGAATTTTCTCATAAATGTGATATTTTAGTTTTAGTCAAAAACAAATTTAAGCAATCTGGGAAACAATAGTGACACAAATATGTTCACTAAAGTTGCAATTTTTACAAAATAATGATAAATGGTAAAAAACATCAATTATTATAGTAATATCATGTCATAACCAATAAAAAAGAGCCGCAATTTGCGGCTCTTTTTTATTTTAATATAAACTAATCAGTTATTAATTATCAGTGCAAAGCGGATTCAATGCTAATTCACTTGCAGATATAGGCCAAATATAACCTACATCAGTTGAAGCTTTTTGTGGAGCAGTTCCTTTAGCAGGAATTGTTTGCAATAGGCGCATTAAATCATTATTTCTTAACCCTTCTCCTAAAAATTCTATATTTCTCTCTTCCATAATTGCAGCGGTTAAAGCAGCAACAGTAGCAAAACTTGCAACAGTATAAGTGGTGGTTGCATCAGATCTATTCCTCACAGCATTTAATAATGCCACAGCTTGTGGATCGATGGTATTGGTACTACGTACTCTTGCTTCTGCTAAATTCAGCAACACTTCAGCATATCTGATCACAGGAACATAGTCTGTATATGGACTTGCAGTCGGATATTTAATTAACCAGTTCTTTAATGTTGCCCCGCTACCTGATTGTTTGATATATGCTCTACGTTTATCTGTTGCAGTCCATAAAGGATCAGCAATAACGCCATTTGGATTTAAAGAAAATTCTCCATTACCTGTACCGCCATTTGTAGCAGTAGGACTAAAATAATAACCAAGTTGGTTTTGTGTACCTGGGTTATCACCAGATGTAGTGGTCATTGGCATTGATAAAATTGACTCAGTAGTTGTGTATGGAGAAACAAATACATTGGCAATATTAGCTTGCAATGCATGTGCCACACCTGTTGCTGCGGTAAAAGGAGCTGCAGAACTTACAATTTTATTGGCTTCTGTGATTACACTGGCATAGTTCTGCATACTTAAATATACCCTTGTTTTTAAAGCAATGGCAGTATTACGATGAGCACGTGTAGTGTTATTATATGCAGTGGTATAATTCAATGGTAAGCCTGTTTCGGCAGCATTAAGGTCTGCCAAAATTTGTGTATACACCTGTGCCACTGTACTTCTAGCAAGAGCAGAAAAACCGGTTCCTTTAATGCCTGTTAATCTTAAAGGCAAGCCTGGTTTAGCTCCAGCGCTATTTGCATACGGCTGTGCATATAGTTGTAGTAGCGTATAATATGAAAGCGCTCTGATCAATTGCGCTTCAGCAATATAATTAGCACCTAAAGTTGCCCCAACAACAGTAGTACCGCCGGCATTCATACCATCTATAAAAACATTGCAGCAATTAATGGTATAATACGCCTGTGACCATAAACCAACAATTGCAGTAGCGCTGTTAGTAGGATTTTCGGACCAAACATCAGATCCTGTAATTAGGTTTTGAGTTTCATTAATAAAATTTTCACCTCGAATGTCTCCATCAATGACTGCTCTTCCGCCATAAAAGGCGCCACTTTTAAGTGCACCATATAATGACAATACTTGTGCTTGTATTCTCCCTACTGTACTAAAAGCCGAAGCATCGGTAATTGAAGTTTGCGGAATGGGAGATAACAAGTCACGTTGGCAAGATGAGAGTAAAGCAACCCCCATTATTGCAGTTAACGAATATTTTAAAATATTTTTCATTTTGTAATTTTTGAATTCAAAAAATTAAAACCCAATATTTAATCCTACTGTAAATGTTCTAGTACTTACAGAAGTGTTTCTATCTACACCTTGACCAGTAGTGGTATTTCCGTATGATGAAACCTCAGGATCCGGTCCGGGGTATTTAGTAAATATTGCTAAGTTAGAACCACTCATATATAATTTTACACTACTTAATTTTGATTTGGCCAATAAACTCTTAGGCAAAATATAGCTAAAAGTTAAGTTTTTCAATTTTACAAAATCTCCTTTAAATACGTTTACATCAATTGGTAATGCAGATCCATTAGAAACATTGTCTCCATAAACAGGTCTTGCATATGTTTTATTAACATCGCCGGGTGAAGCCCAAGCTTGAGTTAAAACATCAGTAGAATTTTCCCACCAACGTTGATCATGTAAACCTGCATTGGTTCCATAATATAAATAGTTACCAAATTGATAAGTAAACAAAAAGCTTACTTCAAAATTTCTAAACCTGAAATCATTTTGCCATCCACCAACTTGTTTTGGTAAAGTATTAGCATACATTACGGCGTCAGCAGCTTGCGTAATAGAAGTACCACCGGTTGGACTTATATATTGTGTTTGACCATTAGAACTGGTTGAATAGTTATATTGTTTAGGAGTTGCCGCAGTATTTATTACATTAGAATAATAAACCGGTGTTCCTAATGAGTTAAGGAATATTCTTTTCCCTGTTGCAGGGTCTACCCCGCCTGTTTTAACTACCCATAAATAACCTTCAGAATAACCAACCATTGTTTGGTTAACTGTTTCAGAGCCGGATGGATTAGTTTGGATAGAAGTTAAACCAGGAGCTAATGCAGTTACCATGTTTTTATTTGAACTAAAATTAATAGTTGAACTCCATGAGAAATTCTTCGTATTAACAATAGTAGCACTTAACTGAACTTCAATACCTTTATTATACATTGAACCAACGTTTTGTGGGGGGCTGCTTGGCAAACCTGTTGAAGGCGCTTGAGCAACACTTAATATTAAATCGTTAACATCGTTGTTATAATAAGTAACCTCTCCGGTCAATTTATCATGGAACAAACCAAATGAAAGTCCAACATTGGTTTGATTACTTGTTTCCCATTGTAATTTATTATTTCCTACTGAAGAAAATGCTAAAGTAGATGAACCACCATATAAACCTGAACCAAATGTGGAATATGGAGAATAATCTCCAACACCATTATTACCTACTTTACCATAACCACCTTTTAATCTAAAACTGCTTAATACTTTATCAATACCTAATGATTGATAGAATTTTTCTCTAGAAACTTCCCATGCTCCTGAAACTCCCCAGAACACCCCTTTTTTAACACCTAAACCGGAATATTCATCCTGACGAACGTTTCCAGCGATGAAATATTTACGATCGAAATTGTAACTTAATCTACCAAAACTGGATAATAAATAATTCTCACCATAAGCTTGACCGGTAGAGTTGTTGGTTGTCCAACCTGCTTGTATTAAATTATAAGCAGGATCCGAAAGACTTTGACGATTGATACCAAAACCCAAAGTAGTTCTTCTTTGTTGTTCATTACCAACCAAGAAACTTACATTATGCTTATTGGCAATAGTATAATCAAAAGAGGCTGTATTAGTCCATAACCAGGTTTTATAATTGGTTTGCCATGAAGAAGCATAACCATTATAACTATATCCATCACCTGCGATTGGAGTCCAGAAAAGGTCATTACTTACAAACAAATAATCAATGCCATATTGAGATTTCAAAGTGATTCCTTTAAGTGGTTTCATTTGAACATATGCATTTGATTGAATATGATTGTTTTCGCTATTCGAACGATTCAAATCCAATGCAGGAACCGGATTGAAATAAGATATCGTAGAAAGAACACCAATATTTGAACTTCCAATGGCAGCACCATTTAAATTATAAGCACCACTATTTGTATAGGGAGAAATAATTGGAGGAAGTACAATAGCCAACCGAGCCAATCCTGCAGTATTGAATTGTTCCCCACTTAATGAACCTGAAGAAGTAGCAGCGAGATTTAATTCATTTGAATAAGACAATTTTCCACCAATGGTAATTAAATTGCTAACCTTGCTATCCACATTTAATAAAACATTCAGACGTTTAAAATCATTCTTTTTAAAAATTCCCTGCTGCGCTGTATAACCGGCTGAAAAATAATATGTAGTATTATCATTACCGCCTGAAACATTTACATTATGGCTACTTGAAGCACCTTGACGGTATACATAATCAGACCATTTAGTATCAATTGTGTTACCATGGGCATCAGTCGCACTGGCATAGGAAATTGGCGCTAATGCACCAGGTGCAGCTAAAGCTAAATAGTTAGCAACAGCCGAGTTTTTAAATGCCAAATATTGTGGGGTATTTAATACAGAAGGAAGGCCAATTGCATTAGCCCATCCAAACCAGCCATCATAAGTAACTTTAGCTTTACCGGCTTTACCTTTTTTTGTTGTAATAAATACAACACCATTTGCAGCACGGCTACCATAGATAGCTGTAGCTGCTGCATCTTTTGCGATATCTATACTTTCAATATCATTAGGGTTGATACTTGCCAAAGCATTACCTGCCGCATTAGTACCACTGTAATCACCTGTGAAAGTTGGTACTCCATCAACAATGATCAATGGGTAAGAGCTCAAAGAAATTGAATTGGTACCACGTATTCTAAACACGGGGGGTGAATTTAAAACACCACTTGGAGTAGTAACTTGAACACCGGTAGCCTTTCCCGCCAAAGCCTGTTCAAAACTTTGAACTGGTCTTTCCGCAACTTCACCACCTTTAACAGTAGACACACTTCCTGTAGCTTCCTTTTTTCTTTGTGTTCCATATCCCACAACTACAACCTCGTTTAAGTTTGAAGCACTGGAAACTAATTTAACAGCAACATTGTTTTTACCTGTTACTGAAACAAATTGTTCATCTGCTCCAACATAACTTATCTGTAATCCCCTTGCATTGTCGCTAACTTTTACAGAAAATTTACCGCTTGCATCTGTAATGGTAGTAGCAGTTACTTTTCGGTCTGTAGCTAACACATTAACAGTAGCCCCAACCAATGGAGTCCCCTTGTCATCTGTAACAGTACCTGTTACAGTCCTCGTAGTCTGAGCAAATAACTGTCCCATTATCAGAACAGTCATTAGCACGAGTGTAATACATTTTCTCATGCGCATATAGTTTTGGTTAAATTTAATTGCTAAAATAGACAAGAATTGCTAAACAAATGCTGTTTGAGACAAAAAAATAATCGAATCCTAAAAAAAGATGCTCTATGATCTGTTTTTTGCAGAACTAATGCTAATTATTAAAACCGGTAATAAGATTAAATTTGTTAATGTACCAACTACCAATGTTAAAGAAGTTAGCCATCCTAATCCTTGCGTACTTCCAAAACTGCTGAAACAAAAAATTATAAAGCCCGCTATTAATACCAATGATGTATAAATGATACTAATACCTGTGTGGCGAATTGTTTGAATCAATGTTGGCGTAACCTGCTTATCAAAACGAGGTAACTCCTGTTTATAATTCACTAAAAAACGTATGGTTACATCAATCACAATTCCTAATGCCACGCTGAAAACCAATACTGTTGAAGGTTTTAAAGAAATACCAACCCAACCCATTACACCTGCTGTAATGACCAATGGAATGATATTCGGGATCAATGAACAAATTAAAATTCGAAATGATCTAAAAAGAAATAACATACAAATAGCAATCAAAATAAAAGCCCAAAAAATACTTGCCTTCAATCCACTGATGATAAAAGAGGACCCTTCTAAAAAAGTGACGGTGCTTCCGGTAAATGTTACGTTATAAGAACTGTCGAAAATTTCTTTCGATTTATTTTCAAAATCTTTTAATAAAACTGGCAATTGAACACTTCCAATATCTTTCATATTTACACTAATTCTTGCCGCTTGCTTATTGCTGTCCATAAAATTATTGATCAATCTTGCTACACTTATTTTAGAACTACTATCGCTCTTCCCTTTTAAATAAGGAAGCATAAATGCCATATCAATGCCACTTGGAATATTATAACTCATACTGTCATTATCATAATAAGATTGCTTGGCAAACTTTAATCCTTCTGCCAATGATAATGGTCGGGCTGTTTCCGGTTTTGTTTCAATGTATGCAGAGAATGCATCAATCTTCTCCAATGTTTTTGTTGAACGTAATAATCCATTTTTCTTTTTTGTATCAATAATAATTTCTAATGGCATTACACCATCAAAATTTTTCTCGAACCATTTTAGATCAGTAAAAATTTTATCTTTCTGCGGAAGATCATCCACAATAAATCCTTCGCTCTTTAATTTAAAAATACCCATCACCGCAAATGCAGTAACAACAAGGGTTACAGACCAAACCCATTTGGCGTGATGAAATGTCCACTCTTCAACTTTGACCAATACTTTTTCTAAAAATTTGTTTTCTAAATACCGAACATGTTTTGTTTTTGGTGCGGGCAAATAACTTAATACCGAAGGAATAAAAATAAGCGAGATAAAAAATAATGCAATAATATTTATACCTGAAACAACACCAAACTCTTTTAATAACTGACTGCGAGTAAATGCAAACACTGCAAAACCAATGGCTGCAGCAATATTGCAAAACAAAGTAACAATACCCATTCTGCCAACCATTGTTACCAATGCTTTGTGTTTATCGTTTGTTTCTTTAAAAGATGTATGATATTTATTTAAGAAATAAATACAATTAGGAATACCGATCACAACAATCAAAGGTGGAATTAATGCAGTTAATAAAGTTATCTTATAACCACATAGAACAATCGTTCCTAAACTCCAAACAACACCCATTCCAACAACCAATAAACTCATGATAGTGGTACTGATTGATCGAAAGAAAATAAATAATGTAATGGCTTCCAATAAAAGTGAGGCAAACAAAAACCAATTCAATTCTTTTTTAATTCTGTCGCCCATCGTTGTGCGGATATACGGCAATCCGCTAACGTGTAATTCAATACCTGTCTGCTTTTCAAATGAATGCACTTCCGCCATCACATCATTAATTAATCTGGAACGGCTTTTACTGTTAATGCTATCTCTGTTTAAATTAACCACTAACAAATAAGCATTTGTTTGTTGATTGTATAATAATGAACGATAAAAAGGAAAGCTTTGGAAAAACGATTTTGCACTGTCTAATTCTTGTTGATTGGAATAAGGATAATGAAATACTTTTTGCGGAACAAATTGTTTTTTTAAAGTATCCTTTTGCAAATAAATCACTTCAGGAATACTTAATACTTCCTGAACAGCATTTACTTTTTTTAATTGTTGATGTAATGTTGCAACTGCATTAAAAATAGTGGGCGTATAAAATTTATCGCTTTCAATTCCAATCACTAATGTGTTTCCATCGCCACCAAATTTTTTTAAGAACGATTGATATTCTATATACTTAATATTATCAATAGGTACAGCTCTGCTGAAATCGTAACTTAATGTTACTTGCTTGGCAAAATAAATCATTATAGCAGTTGCAATAGCCAATAGAATTAAAAGCGCTAATCTGAATTTTAAAATAAACCGACCAAGCTTATACCACATGAAAACTATTTTTTAGAATTACTGATGCAAATAAAAGTAATTAAAACTTTATCACCGTTGTTTTAAAAATTGTTTTATACGAATTTTTTCACCCGCCACAATGCTTAATCCCATTTAAAATTTTATAACATTCAATTTTAGATGATTAATTTACATTTCAATTGTAACACTATATATCATGTCCAACATCAATTCAGACAAATTAAAGCAACTCAGTTTTTTTATACTGCTTATTTTTCTCGGTACATTTTTGTTTCTTCAACTCAGCTCATTCTTACCTGCATTTCTGGGCGCTGTTACTTTTTATATTTTAATGCGTAGCGGGATGGAATATTTAACGCAGAAAAAAAAATGGACTAAATCATCAGCTGCATTAATACTAATGTTGCTTTCATTTATTTTGGTTTTAGTGCCGGTGATTGGTTTCATTAATGTGATGTATTCTAAAATAAATTTTGCTGTTGCACATTCCAACGAGGTAATGGTGGCAGCAAAAAATTTTGCAGATAACATCGAAAAAAAATATCAAGTAGAATTAATCAGCGATCAAAATTTACAGCAGGCAGGCAGTACTATTGCCGAAACACTTCCTAAAATTGTGGGTGCAACTTTTAATTCATTGCTCACTGTGGTCATGTTATATTTCATTTTATATTTTTTATTAGTGAATCATAACAGCTTGGAAAAATGGTTATATAAAAATCTGCCATTAAAAAACGAAAACACTATTTTAATCGGAAACGAAATAAATAAATTAATTCTCTCTAATGCAATAGGCATACCCATTACAGCCATTTTGCAAGGCATCATTGGTTCTATTGGTTATTGGATATTAGGTGCAGATGATATTTTGTTTTGGTTTGTTGTTACCTGCATCACTGCAATGGTTCCCATGGTGGGATCGGCATTGGCATTTGTTTCGGTAGCTATTTTATTTGCTGCAAGCGGACATGAAGTAAAAGCTTTGCTGATGCTATTATACGGTGTTGGTGTGATGGCAGTTTTAGATAGTGTATTTAGAATTTCGATTCAGAAAAAAATTGGTAACGTTCATCCGTTGATTACCACATTCGGTGTTATTATTGGTGTAAAATTATTTGGTTTTATTGGATTGATATTCGGACCAATATTATTATCTATGTTTATTTTATTGGTGAAGATTTATATGAATGAGTTTGGTGAAGCAAATACATTACATTAATTTTTTACTGTTTATTTTGCGATGAACATAAAGATTGAAACAACATAACTCACATTGCAAACCAATATCCAATTAATTGGCAAAGAATGCCAACAATTAATCCTGCATAAATTTCCTGATTGGTATGATCGCTAACAATTAAACGGCTGGTACAAACCAATCCTGTTAAAAAAGTAATCGCCGCAATGGCAATACCCAAGTGAGTTTCATAAAAGAAAGAAAATAAAATAATTGCCGCCAATGCACTGCCTAATGCAATGGCATGTAAACTTATTTTTATAAAATTATTGATGATCAATCCCAATGAAGTAGAAATAAAAATACCGAAATAAAAAAATTTTAATGCTTGCGGTTGATCTTTAAAATTGCGACTTAAATAATACATCCACCAATAAAAAAACATGG
>CAILAF010000414.1 GCA_903832075.1 uncultured Chitinophagaceae bacterium | reverse complement strand
TCATTAAAAAAATATTAATATTAAAAACAACTAAATAGCCATTAAAAACGAGTTAAGTAATTGTATACTCATTATAATAGGTGTTATTTTGTATGAGTAATTCTATGCGAATCGAATAAGTAATTCAGTGTAAGATTTTTTCATTGCGTTTAAAAATTGAATTGCTTAACGAATTCGCATAAAGATTAAATCCAAATTTTATAAAAAACAGTGAATCTAAATTCCTATTGTGAAAAATTTGTAAGGATTTGTTTCCTTACTATTTTGTTGCTTGGCGTAAAAATATTTTCCTACGCTCAGGTTGCAATATATTTTGATCATGATTCTACTGTTGCAGTTTCCGGAGCTACTAAACATATCAATGCACATTTAATAAATTTAGGTACAACTGCTATTAAAATTCATCCAACTATTTCAATAAATACTTTAAAAGTTATTGGCTCAGAACATGATTCAATTATCATACCTGCGCATGATACAATGTTTTTGCCTATCAATTTATTCATTCCGCGAAAAGCAAAAGCCGATAGTTCTTATACATTGCATGTTGAAGCAAACTTGCCAAATGTTATTTCATCTCATTTTTTTTCAGATGCAATTATTAAGATTGAACATACCAGAGATATTTATGCAGCATTGATTGAATCTGAAATGTATATACATACTCCTTCCGAAGCTATTGAAATAAAAGTAAGATGTAGCAATATTGGTAATGCCGGAGAAACAGTTCATTTCGCAATCAACAATCAATTCAATTCTGAAAAAAATAAGAATGGTCAAGTAAATTATTTTATTCCTGCATTTACAGATACGCTTTTAACAATTAGATATTTTTTACCCGAACCATTGTTTGTCCAAAACAATATTCAGTTACATATTTTGGGAGAGTTTACTTCTAACGATAGTATTTTCTCTTCACATCTTTTCAATGTATTTAATGTTAATAGCCAAAAAAATTATTATGATCAGGAAGTAACAACAAGTGTTAACTCAAACAATATGGTGGGTATTTATTTAAGAGATGCGAGTTCTGAAAATAAATATTATGAAGTAATAACTGATGTAAATAAACAATTAACTAATGGCGATTTGCATTATCATATTGATGGGTTTGTTTATCCAAAAAACAATGGTGCCAGTCCTGTTGAATTAATGAATACGTATATAAACTATACCGGAAATAATGGATTGTCATTAAAGGCCGGCGATATTTATAGAAATTTAGAAATGCCTTTATCAGGCAGAGGAATAAGCGTAAAATATTCCAGCGATAATAAGAAGCAATATGAATTAGGTTATGTAAATGGAAACGATAATATTGTTGGTGATTTTAAATTAGCTGGTTTCGCTCCGTATAATTCTTTGTTTGGTAGTTATACAAATAAACTATCTGAAACATCTCAACTTAAATCACAGGTTATTCAATTATTCGATCCATTCAATCATGCAAATAGTTTATTGTTTGGTGGATCAATGGATTGGAATGTAAAAAAGAAACAATTTTTTTCTTTGGGTATTTATAACAGTTTTTCAAACAATGCAAATTATGATAGTGTAAAACAAAAAGTAACTGGTGCAGCTGTTTCTTTTTCAGCAAACACTTTCATCAAAAAATGGCAAATAGTTTCAAATAATTATTTAAGCACTAATTCTTATGCAGGCCTGCAAAAAGGTGCAGTGAATTTGGAAGAGAAAATAAGTTATAGTATCAAAAGCGATTTCAACTTTTGGGCAAAGTATTTTAAGTTTAGTAATACGCCTAATTATTTATCACCCTATGCTTCTTTCTTAAATCTTAATGATTATTTAGAAACTGTTGAAGTTGGCCTTGAAAAAAGGTTTGGAAGAGCGTCTTTAACCATTAAACCGTATTATTATACAGAGAGCAATACTTATAATGCAGCCGGTAATGTGTTCGCTCAATCAATAACATCAAAACGAATAAGCTTTGTAATTAATTATTCATCTCTCAATCATCAATTATTTTCTTTGAGTATTGATGATGGTGCTTCTACAAGCAATAATGTTGGATATAAAAATTTTAATAGTTGGAAGGTTGCAGCAAATTATCAATACAAACGTTTTGCTATAAATGCATTTTTACAAAATGGTCCGTTTTATCCAACTGAGTTAAATGTATATGCAGCCACAGGTAGGAAATATGAATTATATACAGTTGGCCCGTCTTTTAATGGAGCTGTCTTTCATAAAAGATTAATGTTAAGTATCAGTGAGTTTATTACTTATGATAATAGTTATGAAAAATGGACAAACAATATTTCCATGCATGGTTCTTACAAACTACCTCATTCAATGTCGTTGGAAATGAATTATAATCAAGTAAGAAATACTTTGTTCCAAAATAATTTAAACAATAATTCAAGAATTGATATTGGCTTAGTTAAAAAATTAGGAACTGAAAAAACAAGGAAAGGAGAGAAAGGATCATTGGAATTATTAGTTTATCTCGATTTGAATGGTAATGATCATTATGATATTGGAGAACCATTAGCAGTAAATACAATTGTAAAGATCAATAATGATATTTTTACAACTGATTTAATGGGTAAGATATTTTACAACAATATTCCCGGTGGAGATTATAATATATCTGTTTTGCAAAGTGCCGGTTATGTTGGAGAAAACACTGCAATATTTGTAAATGGTAAAACTTATTTGCAAATTCCTTTGCATAAAATGACTTTATTGAAAGGAAGCATCTTATTACAAAAGCAGGAATTCAGTTATGAAACGGATGAAGCCATTAATAATATTCGAATAATTGCAACAGATAATAAAGGAAAAAATTTTACAGCCATTACAGATGATAGAGGAGAATTTGTTTTGTACTTACCTGAAGGAGATTATACAATTCATATCAATCCATCAAGTTTACCTACTCAATATGAAGCGATGGATGTTTCTAAAAATATTAAAGTAACCAATGGTTTTAATAATACACTTGTTTTTAAAGTATTGGTGAAAAAGAGACAAATCAATATCAAAAAATTTGGTGCCAATGGGCAATCGAATTAATCCGTCAAAAGAATAAGCCAAAGTATTGATTTCTTATATTTACAAATGGAAACTATTTCCTGAAAAATCATTTCATTTACTTTTACAAACTTTAATAAGGATAGTTATTTTTGTAAACTTATGCTTGGATTAAATTTAAAATTGAAATTTTTTCTTCTGCAGGTATCATTCTTTTCTTTTATTATTTTGAATGCTCAAAATAGTAATGACTCCATTAAACCTAAGCATACTCAAATTTTTCCGGTTATTTCAAGATCAGTTGAAACAGATTGGTCTTTTGGTATTATTCTTTCTAAAACATTTCATCTAAAACTTAAAGACACTACAACACGTACATCCAATATGCAGGCAATTGCATTATATTCTTTAAAGAAACAATTTGTAACTGCACTGAATGGTGCAACTTATTTGCCGCATGAAAAATTCATTTTTAATTATCAAATATCTTATAGTTCTTTTCCTGATAAATTTTGGGGACTGGGGGAAAATGCACCTGATAGCAATCAAGAATCTTATAGTTTCAAACAATATTATGTTTATCTGCATTTATTAAGAAAATTGGGAAATAATTTTTTTGCAGGTGGTTTATTTGAATTGCAAAATGTAAGTGATGTTGATTATATGAAAGGTGGACTTTTTGAGAAGCAAAACGTAACTGGACGAAACGGATATTTTATTTCAGGTTTTGGTGGAAGTCTTACTTATGATAATAGGAAAGATGCTTTTGCACCTAACAAGGGAAGTTTTATGCAATTATATTTTGATCACTTCGATAAAATTTTCGGATCAACATATAATTATACTAATGTCGTACTTGATATAAGAAAATATTTTCGTATCCATAATGAACAAGTTTTAGCTCTTCAGGCATATAGCTTTAATAATTTTGGCGATTCTATTCCGTTAAGAAGTTTAGCAAATTTTGGTGGTGCAAATAAAATGCGTGGTTTTTATGATGGGCGTTATAGAGATAAAAATCAATTAGTATTTCAGGCTGAATATAGAATTCAATTAATTAAAAGAGTTGGGGTTACTTTTTTTGGAAGCTTTGGTGATGTTGGAAATAAGTTTTTTGATTATTCTTTCAATAATCTAAAGTATTCTTATGGTGGTGGTTTACGATTTGCAATTAATAAATCCGAAAAATTGAATATTAGATTGGATTATGGAATAGGACAAAATAATAATGATGGTTTTTATCTACAATTAGGGGAAGCTTTTTAAACATGCACAATAGTGAATTTTGCAATCCAGTAACAGCCATATGCAAATAATGGTGCAGCTAAAACATCAATTGTATAATGAACGTGTTGAAAAAGTATCATTATTGCTAATAAGATTGCAAAAATTAAGTTGATTATTTTTAAAACTTTTTTTTGCAAGCATAAAAAAACCAGAAACTGAGTAGCTACATGTCCTGAGTAAAATAAATCTTTAGTAATAAATTTCCCTCCGTAGAAAACATTGGTAATAGGATCTTTAAGCACAATAATATCCTCGGGTGGATTTAATGAAATGAAACTTATTGTCATTATTCTTGTCAAGCATAATAATATATAGCTCCATAAAAAAATAATACATACATAAGGATTTTTTATGCACTTATAAAAGATTATAGCAGCACCTGCCCAAATCAAAATAAATATTGGAATAGAAAAATCTAACGATGGAAGATCGCTTAAAAAAATATCATTTAAAACCGCACCTCTTCTTTTTTCTATGTGTTCAAAAAAGAATGGTAATGTAATAAGTATAGCAAGTAAGGCAATACATCCAGTAATTATTTTATTTCTAAATGAATCATATCTCCAAACTTCTTTCCAACTAACAATCTCAATATTATTATCGTCAAGCATATTTTAAAGCAGTGTATTTGGTACTGCAATATAGTGTAACTATTTTTAATAATGCCATCTTACAAATGCTTCCATTGCGGCATATTTAGTTAAACCCAATACTGCATACAAATTGGCGGTATTCGTATTTCTGTCTTCTGCTCTTTGCCAAAACTCTCTGCTATCGCTTCCCTGAAACGGAACCATATCTTTTTGTGATTGATGAATAAAAATTCCAAAACGTTTTTTCATAACCTGATCAGGACTCATTGGAATAGCCATTTCAATATCAGCAATATCCCATTCTTGCCATGCACCTTTATATAACCAAACCCAACAATCTTTTATCCATTCTGCCCCAGATTTTTTTAAACGATTCAAACTTTCAAAAACAATATCCAAACAAACTTTATGTGTTCCATGCGGATCGGCTAAATCACCGGCACAAAAAATTTGTTGTGGTTTTAATTTATTCAATAATTCCATTGTTATTAAAATATCTTTTTCACTCATTGGATTTTTTTCAACAGTTCCTGTCTCATAAAAAGGAAGATTTAAAAAATGGCAATTGTGTTCTTTCAATCCAACATATCTGCAAGTTGCTTTAGCTTCACATCTTCTAATCAATCCTTTTATTGATCTTATTTCATCAGTATCAACTTCATTCACTTTTTTGCTTGCTAAATAGTTTCTTGATTTAGTTAAAATATCTTTGCTCTTATGATTATCAATTCCAAACTGTTCTTCAAAGCCAACTGCAAAATCTAAGAATCTTGTAACAAATTCATCTGTTACTGCAATATTACCGCTGGTTTGATAGGCAACATGTACATCATTTCCTTGATCATGCAAACGCATAAAGGTTCCGCCCATACTAATAATATCATCATCAGGATGCGGTGAAAAAATCAAACATCTTTTAGGATGCGGCAAACTTCTTTCAGGATGTGCAGGAATAATAGCGTTTGGTTTACCACCAGGCCAACCTGTAATGCTATCACGCAACATATAATAAACTTGTAAATTAATTTCGTAGGCTTCGCCTTTTTCAACTAATAAATCTCCTAAACCATTTTCATTATAATCGTGTGTTGTTAAACTTAATATTGGTTTATTCAATTTAAGTGCAGTATTAACAACAGCTCTTTTGATCATAATAGGTGTCCACTCACATTCACCTGTTAACCATGGAGATTTTATTCTGGTTAACTCACTTGCAGCATTTTCATCAATCACAAAAGTGCAATCATTGTGCTGTTGTAAGATACTTGCAGGTATTTGTTCTGTTACATGTCCTTCTACACTTTTAGCGATGATGGGTGCTTTCATTCCCCATGCCATCAATAATATTCTTTTCGCTTTTAGAATGGTGCTAATGCCCATCGTTACTGCCATTCGCGGTACTTGCGAAATATTTTGAAACTCATAAGCATTGGCAATACGAGTGCTGTTATCTAAACTTACTAAACGTGTTTTAGAAAAAATACTTGAACCGGGTTCATTAAAACCAATATGACCATTATTACCGATTCCTAATATTTGCAAATCAATTCCGCCAAGTGCTTCGATCTCTTGTTCGTATTGAAGACATTGTTTTTTTATTTCTTCTTTTGATAATTCTCCGTTTGGAATATGAATGTTTGATGTATTAATATCAATATGATTGAATAAATGCCGATGCATAAAACTCCAATAACTTTGTAAAGCTTTTCTTTGCAATGGATAATATTCATCTAAATTAAAAGTGATCACATTTTTAAAACTCAAACCTTCTTCTTTGTGCATGCGAACTAATTCAGCATATAAAGTAATTGGGGTTGAGCCTGTTGCTAATCCTAAAATACAGTTCTCATTATTCTTTTGTTTATCTCTAATTAATTTGGCAATCTCTTGCGCTACAAAATGGGAGCCTTGTTTGGTATTACTATAAATCTTGACAGGTATTTTTTCAAAACTATCAGTCAAGTCAACGTTTAATTTTGATTGGGGCATATTTGCGTTTTTTTGCGGCATAAAGATAATATTATTGCAGGTAATTGCTGATTTTAATAATAATTAATTCAAAATAATCAAAGACAAACTGTAACAATAGTTTTTATTCGTAAACAAACTACATTTTATCTTTTTATAAATTTATCTCTATATTAATAATCTTTTGAATAAAACTTATTTCTTTTCTGTTGTTGGAATAGAAT
>CAILAF010000413.1 GCA_903832075.1 uncultured Chitinophagaceae bacterium | reverse complement strand
TAATACGATTAATATTTTCTGCTACTATTTAAAATTAACTTATGAATTATGTATGATGAATGATACTTTCTTTTAAGAAAGGATGATATTTTGCAATCAATGGTTTACTTGCTAATGATTTACCAACAAAATAAATCATCAATCCAACAAATAAACTTAATATTCCGAAATCCAACCATCCCAATGTTACTTCTGCCTTGCTGATACTTCCCATCACCATTTGATAAAAATCTATCCAATGACCAAACAATATCAACACTGCCATGAATGTTACTAATGTATAATTTCTTTTTGCAGAACGTTTCATTAATATTAACAACGGGCAAATGAAATTGATTATTAAATTCAAAAAGAAAATTCCTTTATATGGTCCTTGAACACGATGTTTGAAATAAATAGTTTCTTCTGGTTGATTGGAATACCATATCAACATATATTGAGAGAACCATAAATAAGTCCAGAAGATTGAAAATGCAAACATGAATTTTCCAATATCATGCAGATGTTCATTATTGGCATATTCTAAATATCCTTTATTCTTTAAGTAAATTACCCATAATGCAATTAAGGCCATGCCACTAACAAAAGAGCTTGCAAAAGTATACCAACTATACATGGTGCTATACCAATGAGCGTCAATGCTCATTAACCATAACCATGGTACTGTTGATCCAACTGTTAATGCAAACCAAACAGTAAACAACGCAGCACTTACCGTATTACGCCATATATATTTACCCCCTGCTTCATTTCCAGTAACACCGGCTGCATCAGCTTCACGACTTAGTTTACGCATTCTCCATCCTAATAAACTCCATAAACTTATTGCTAATAAAGTCCAAAAAGTAAAGAACCTAACATTTAAAAACCCTGATTTACCTTTTAAGATTTCATCGGCAGCAACTGCTTTTGTATCTAACCAATGATATACAAGATGTTTATCGGTAAATACCACATACAGTAAAATAACCGCGGTTATTGTTCCAAAGATTGGAACCAATGTAGAAATTGCTTCAGGCACACGACGGAAAGCAAGTGGCCATCCACCCATAGCTAATGTTGTAACACAAATAAAAAACATACTTGCATTACAAACCAATGTCCAGAAAATAGTGTTGTACATTAATGTACCAATAAAAACTGCTTGCTCTTCTTCAGTGCCTCTTCCTTTTGTAACAAAACCAATTATTAATGCCAACACACCAATAGCAATTAATGCTAATGACCATGTTTTCAATTTTGAAGGAATCTCGAATTGTTCTTTAATCGCTGACATCTTTTATCTTTTATAACAGTTAGTTATTATTTTATTGCTGTTGCATCAGTGACAGGTTTTGCTTCTGCCTTTGTTGCTTTTTGTTTTTGTTTGATATAATATATCACTTGCCAACGTTGCTTACGACTTAATTGTGAAGCATAACTTCCCATCAAGTTTTTGCCGTAAGTAACTGAATAATACATTTGTCCTTCTGGCATGGAAGTATATTTTATATCGCTAGCCAATGCTGCAGGTTTTGCAGGATATGGGCCATTTCCATCTTTATATAAAGGACCATTTCCATCTAAATTTTTCCCATGACAGATTCCACAATTAATTAAATACAATCTTTCTGCTTCAACCAATTGATCTTTGGATAAAGAATCGATAGGATTCTTTACAGCCTTTGATGCAAAATAATTTGTTGTGTCGCCTACAGCATCTTTCGCTATTGCAAATGGCATTTCTTCTCCGCGTGCAATAGTTCCCGAAACAGGCATGTTATTATAAAATATTTTTGATCCTCTTTGAGATTCATCTGTTGTAAATACCAAAGAATCGCGTTCGGCATAAGTTTCATAAGCACGACTATACGCCATATCAGGCATATACACATTATTCTGCTCACGTTTTACATCGTTGCAGCTAACAATTACTGCACCGATACACAAAAAAGCTATGATTGATAATTTTTTCATCTTCATTAATTCTATTAATTAAGCAGCAACTGTTTTTTGTTCAAAAGGTATTTCCTCTTTATCATACCTTCCTAACCACCATCCATCTTCTGCAACTTGAACATCTATTTCTACTGCACCATTGTTTGATAAAAATCCTTTCAAATCATCCACATTTGTTTTGCTGGTACATTCAATCACCATTACAAAAAGATCATCCGTTGCTCTCGGATGAAAATGATGTTTTTTAACGAATGGAGCTAACTGACATAAATAACAAAAAGTAAGCACCATACCAACAGCAGCAAACAAAACCGTTAGTTCGAAAGTAATTGGAATCCATGCCGGCAAAGCAAAATGAGGTTTACCGCCTATATTTAAAGGCCAATCACTGTCTAATATCCAGCTGATGCAACTAACCGCAGTAGCAGTTCCTGTTATTCCATAAATAAATCCTGCAGTATGTAAACTTGTTTCGCGCAAACCCATTTCATGATCTAATCCATGAACCGCGAATGGTGTATAGACATCATGAATTTTATACCCAACTGTACGTACTTTCTTTACAGCAGGAAATAAAACAGCTTCATCATCAAAACAACCAACTACAAATTTCTTTTTTGCCATATCAATCTTCCCTTTCAGGAATTTATTGTTAAAAAATATTCTTTCAAATTTTAAACAGATCCTCTATTTTCTACAACTGTATGCCCATGACCACTATGCGAAAAGACCTCTGCAGGCACATGTTCTAAATGCCCCATTTTATCTTTATAACTTTCGCCTGTAGTCTTCAACACATATTTAATTTCAGCGATTGCAATTGTTGGAAAATATTTTGCGAATAAGAAAAAGCATGTAAAGAATAACCCAAAAGTTCCTAAGTAAAAACCAATCTCCCAAATTGTTGGACTATAATAAGTAGACCAAGATGATGGTAAATAATCGCGATACAATGATGTAACGATAATTACAAAACGTTCAAACCACATGCCTACGTTCACAATAACACTCATAAAGAATGTTACAAATAAATTTCTTCTCATTTTGCGGAACCAGAATATTTGAGGACTTAACACATTACACGCCATCATACCCCAATAGCTCCATCCATAAGGGCTGAATAAATTAGCACGGCTATACCAGAAAGTATATCCTTCATATTTATTTTGGCTATACCAACCCATAAATAATTCAGTCAGATAAGCGCAACCAACAATAGATCCGGTCAACACAATTACTTTATTCATTGCTTCAATATGTCCCATCGTAACATAATCTTCTAATCCAAATACTTTTCTAACTATCACCATCAATGATTGCACCATTGCAAATCCTGAAAAGATTGCACCTGCAACAAAGTAAGGTGGAAAGATAGTAGTATGCCATCCGGGAACGACTGATGTAGCAAAGTCAAAAGATACAATTGTATGAACTGATAATACCAATGGCGTTGATAGCCCTGCTAATACCAATGATAAAGATTCATGTCGTTGCCAGTGTTTTGTAGAACCGGTCCAACCAAATGATGCAATTCCATATAGATGTTTGCGCAATTTTGTTTTGGCACGATCGCGTACTGTTGCTAAATCGGGTAACAAACCACTATACCAAAATAATAAGGATACAGTAAAATATGTTCCTATTGCAAATACATCCCATAATAATGGAGAATTAAAGTTTACCCATAATGGTCCACGAGTATTAGCATATGGCATTACAAAAAACGCCATCCAAACTCTACCCATGTGCCAGATAGGAAATTGTCCGGCACACATTACAGCAAAAATCGTCATTGCTTCTGCTGCACGATTCACACCTGTTCTCCAACCTTGACGGAACAATAATAAGATAGCGGAGATTAAAGTACCAGCATGACCTATCCCTACCCACCAAACGAAGTTGGTGATATCCCAACCCCAACCAATTGTTTTATTTAAATTCCACTGACCAATACCATAGGTTACATCTCTGTAAACACTATAAAACCCAAATAATAATAATCCCACTGCAATATAAAAACCAATATACCAAAGCTTACTTGGCTTCGCTTCAATTGGGCGAACAATATCTTCCGTTACATCATGGTAATTTTTATTACCATATACCAACGGTTC
>CAILAF010000412.1 GCA_903832075.1 uncultured Chitinophagaceae bacterium | reverse complement strand
TCATTAAAACTTACTTTACCATCGCGAATACTTTTAACTTCTGTTCCCAACAAAACAATACCAGCCACATATTTATCTTCAATGTGATAATTAAAATAAGCTTGTCTGTTATTCATTTCTTTTGCCATAAACCCCTAACCCCTAAAGGGGAATATTTTTGATTGAAGTAAAAGTATACTGATTTAATAAAAAAGTTATAGGGTTTTGAAGTACTAATTCTTAAATAAAACAATTAATTGATGTAATTTATTTTTCAAATCTTTTCTGTCAATAATAAAATCCAAGAAACCATGTTCCATTAAAAATTCACTTCGTTGAAAACCTTCGGGTAAATCTTTTTTAATAGTTTCTTTAATTACACGCGGACCAGCAAATCCAATGAGGGCACCGGGTTCAGCAATATTCAAATCACCCAGCATACCAAAGCTGGCGGATATTCCGCCAAATGTTGGATCAGTTAATAATGAGATGTATGGAATCTTTGCATCACTTAATTGCGAAAGTTTACCACTTGTTTTTGCTAACTGCATTAAACTAAATGCACTCTCCATCATTCTGGCACCACCGCTTTTACTAATAACTAAATAAGGTAATTTATGTTCCAAACAATAATCAACTGCTCTACTAAATTTTTCTCCCATCACACTTCCTAAACTTCCTCCAATAAATTCAAAATCCATGCAAGCGATTACAATGCTTTCTCCATTTACTTTTCCGGTTGCAACACGCATGGAATCTTTCAAATCGGTTTTGGCATGAATATCATCCAAACGTTTTTGATAATTTTTCAGATCAGTAAAATTTAAAAAATCTTTACTGATGATGTTATCAAACAGTTCAATATATTCATCTCCGTCAAACAAAAATTCATAATATTCATTACTTCCAATGCGATGATGATAATTACATTTTGGGCAAACAAATAAATTTTCTTTTAATTCGGTTGTTGTACATATAAAATTACACTCAGGACATTTGTTCCATAACCCTTCAGGTGTTTCTCTTTTATCTGTTGTAGAAGTGGTAATACCTTTACGAATACGCTTATACCATTTTGGTTTTACTTCACCACCTTCCGATGGTGTTTCCTCACCGGTTAAATTATGTTCCAGATCTTCTGCTTCGCGTTCTTTTTTCATAAGCATTCATTGGGGATTGAAGACAACAAAAATAAGGCGTTTAACGATAGAAAGTGCATCATTAAAAAAGCCGGCATTTACCGACTTTTTTAATGTATTGAAAGAATATTTATGATCTTTTACTATGCAACCGTAATTGTTTTATCTAAATAAACATCTTGCACTGCATTTAATAATTCTATTCCCTGGGCAAATGGTTTTTGAAAAGCTTTTCTTCCTAATATCAATCCCATACCACCGGCACGTTTATTAATAACAGCAGTTGTAACAGCTTCGCTTAAATCAGATGCACCTTTACTTTCACCACCACTGTTAATTAATCCAATTCTTCCACTGTAACAATTTAAAACTTGATAGCGAGTTAAATCAATTGGATGATCGGTTGTTAATTTTTCATATACCAATGGAGATGTTTTACCGTGCTTGGTTGCTAAATAGCCACCATTATTAGTTGGTAATTTTTGTTTGATGATATCGGCTTGCAATGTAACACCGAGATGATTTGCTTGTCCGGTTAGATCAGCTGCAGCATGATAATCTATTCCATCAACTTTAAATGCATTGTTACGCAAATAACACCATAAAATTGTTGCCATACCTAATTCGTGTGCATATTCAAAATATTCTGCCACTTCTTTTAATTGTCTGGTACTTTCTGCGCTTCCCCAATAAATAGTTGCACCAACTGCAACGGCTCCCATGTTCCATGCACTTTTAATAGTGCCAAACATTATTTGATCAAAACGATTTGGATAACTTAAAAATTCGTTGTGATTTATTTTTACAATGAAAGGAATTTTATGTGCATATTTTCTACTCATAATTCCCAACACACCATAGGTAGAAGCAACACCATTACAACCGCCTTCAATTGCTAACTTAATAATATTTTCAGGATCGAAATAAATGGGGTTTGGCGCAAAAGATGCGCCGGCACTATGTTCTACGCCTTGATCCACAGGTAATATACTGCAATGACCGGTGCCCGATAATCTTCCATGATCTAATAATGATTGTAAACTTTTTAAAGTTTGATTATTGCGATTACTGTTTATTAAAACATCATCAACATATTTTGCTGATGGTAAAGTGAGTGTTGATTTATCAACTGTTTTGCATTGATGTTCTAATAAATAACTTGCTTTATCGCCAAGCAGTTCAATGATTTTTTGGTTAGCCATAAAAATATTTTTAATATTAACAATCGTTAGTTTTGCAAAGTAAAGGAAAAATGACTGAAATTATTTGATGACGAATAAATAGTAAATCAAATTTTAGAGAGATAACGTATGAAAATTTTATTCACTTAATCAACTTGATTAACAACTATCTTTTGTAATCCTTGAATATATCTTCTGCCTGTTATGAAGTCTTTAGTAGAGATTATTGAAATCCTTTCATTTAATTCTTTAAATTTTTTGCCATCCATTTCTGTGATGATATATAAATGATTACCTGCTTCGTTATTAAATATCTCATTCCATGAGAATACAACTTTATAACCATCTGAAGCAATAAAGACGAAATAAAATTCATTTAAATATTTTGGTTTGCTAACGGGAATTTCAATATTGCTAAAAATATTTTTAAGTAATATTCCTTTTAAGTTTTTGATAGTTCCTTTATTTTCTCCATCAGGACTTACAATAGTGATATCTGCAAAATTTGTTTTTGAAAATGTATCAAGCGTATTTAGTGTGTAAGTAAT
>CAILAF010000411.1 GCA_903832075.1 uncultured Chitinophagaceae bacterium | reverse complement strand
TTTTTTGATTGATTAAAATTTATTTGGAAAAATGTTCAACATAAATTTAGTATAAGCATCAATGTCTTTTTTAATTTTTAGAATATCCAAATTATTATTGCTGATGATGCTGAATTTATATTTATCTGCTGCTAACCATGCAATGATTCTTGAATTGGCAAATATTTTTACATTATCGTTATAATTAATTGCTTCTCCTGAATTTGCAAAAGGGCCAATTATTAATAAAGTGTATTGATCTGTAAGTTTTACAACGTTGGTAGTAATTTTATTGCCGTAATTTTCTGCGTTAAAACGATTAAAACCGTTCTTGGCTTCATTCACAAAAATATCATCCACTTTATTTAATGTCACCATTTCGTATTGTGGATCAAGCGGATTAAAAACAAAATTGTTGTTGGGGGCGATAGGTGTTATTGTTTGTTTAATATTTTGCTGAGTTATATTTTGATTGATGATTTGTTTAAGCGTATCTTTTTTAAATGGTATTGTTTGAACAATTGTATTGGTTGAATTCAAATCAACTCTTTTTTGCGGAGCATCTTCGTTTTTTGTAACTTCTAAATTGGTTAAATAATTTTCGATTTCTTTTCTTCTCTTTAAAACATCTATCATTGTTTTAGCTCTATCAACTAATTTCTCTTTTGGAAAATTAGTGATAAGATTTTGGAGATCACTAATTGCAGTACTATCTTGTTTTTGTTTTACATAGTATATTGCTTCAATGAAAAGCAATTGCGGTGACCATGAACTTTTACCAAATTGATTTTCTATTTTTTGTTTTTCTTTTTTTGCTTCTTCAAATTTTCCTTCAATAAATAAATTATAAATGTCTTGATACTTGTTTGTTATAATGTCATTTTGATTATTGGGTACAATGCTTCTGTTAATTGTTGCTGTATAACGGCTATAAGGATATGTTTTACGAAGTACATTTTTTGCTGAGTCTGCTTTATTGTTTTCGCCAATTTTTGTATAACAGTAAATTAATTCAAACAAAGCTTGATCCCCGAATTTGTTTTGTGGAAAGCGTTTGAAGAGTTCTTCAAATGTTTCAACAGCTGATGGATATTCTTCTAATTTATTTTGAAAAACTTCTCCATTATTAAATAAAGCCAATGCAATTTTATTATTGGATGAATCTATTTTTTCTTTTGATAATGGTATATTTTTTAGTAGAGATGCAAAACTTACTTCTTTATTTTTATCATCTTTTGTAATGACAGCAATTTGCCCATATCCATTATTTGTCGGATTTGAATTCATTGCTGATAATTTCCCCATTACAGCAGATTGTCTTCTCCAATTATCAACATTAGGTCTGTTACCCCATGATGATTTAAAATCATTGAAGCCTTGTGCTTTTGCACTGGCATTTAAAAAATAAAATTCATTAGAGTTGGTCAAGGAATTAAATAAATTTGAATTAGTGGTTGTTGTGTTGATAGGCGTATTTCCAAAATCAATATCTGTATCTTTTAAGCCTTGTTGTTTTCTAATTTGTTTTAATATTTTTTTGATGGCATTGTTTCTGTCTTCTTCTTTCATTGCTGCTAAATTTTGTAAACTATCCTGTTCATGAATAGTATTTAGATTCGTAACAATCAATCGCAATGCAGGTTTTCGGCTTTCTATGTTTGCTTTATCTTCTGGTTGTAATAAAGGAATTTGTAAACTATCAGAATAATTATATGATTTGTTGTAATTTTTAATCTTGAGGGAATTAAATCAGGAGAATTAAGAATTGACGGCGACACTACTGCAAAAATTTTCGCTGGAGAAATTTTAAAGTGGAATGACAAACATATTGCTGCTTTAAACCCAGGAAAAAAGTTACCTGATCAAGACATTACAGTTGTAACAAGATCTGACAGTTCTGGAACAACAAAAATATTCACTGATTATCTTTCAGCAGCTAACGCTTCTTGGAAAGAAAAAATTGGATCAGGTGGAACTGTTAACTGGACTGCTAAATCTAATACAGGTGG
>CAILAF010000410.1 GCA_903832075.1 uncultured Chitinophagaceae bacterium | reverse complement strand
TTAAAAAATAATTGATAATGATCTTGCCAATAATTATCTGTTTCATTGTTATAAGGCGTTCCGGGCTTTTCAGTTCCTGCAGGATTATATGTTCTGTGAGTTGCCAAAGAATCTTGCGGAACACCATACCATGCCTGATAAGTTTTTTCTTTGCCAGAAAAAATATTAAATCGCAAAGAAGATTTTTTATTGATATAAGCAGCAGTAAAAGCATATGATTGTAAATTACTGAAGGCTCTATCAATATAACCATCGCTGGTGATATTACTGATTCTTGCATCAATAGTAAAATGGCCATCAATTAATCCGCTGCCAAATTTTAAAGTATTTTTCCAAGTATTAAACGAACCGTAACTGTTATTCAAATCAGCATAAGCTTTTTCATTAAATTCATTGGTTGATAAATTAATGGTTGCACCAAATGCTCCTGTACCATTTGATGATGTGCCAACACCGCGTTGTATTTGAATAGAATTTACACTTGATGAAAAATCAGGCAAATCAACAAAATAGGTTCCCTGACTTTCAGCATCGTTATAAGGAATTCCGTTTAATGTAACATTGATGCGGGTTGCATCGCTTCCGCGAATATGCATATACGTATATCCAACACCATTGCCTGCATCGGAACTTACATACATGGATGGCGTTTGATTTAAAATAAATGGAAGATCTTGTCCGATATTATTTTTGGCAATCTCTTCTTTACTAAAATTTGTTTTCGCAAAAGGTGCAGTATTATTGGCACGCAAAGATTTTACTTCTAATGGTTGTAAAAAAAGTGCAATACTTTTTAATGAGATAGTTAATGAAAGATTGGATTGATCAACAATTATTTTTTGATTATAATCGGAATAACCAATACTCGAAATTCTCAAATCATAATTTCCTTTTGAAATTTTTGCGAAAGAAATTTTTCCATTTTCATCTGCTGCTGCAATTTGATCATTCAAAATAATTGTTGCATTTGGAACAGCTTGCTGTGTTTGTGCATCAATCACTTTTATCGTGACCGATACTTTTGTTGTTTGACTGATGGCAATTAAATTCATGAATGCAAATGCCATCGTTCCCAAAAATGTTTTCATTTTCTTCAATTTAATGGTTCAATAATTTTGGGAACAGGGAAAAGCTAATGGAGAGGATACAAAGAAAGTGTACACCTTCCCTTCGCAGGAATTACCCTGTTCAGGTTCTACGGGTTTGTTCTCAGCCTTCCATCATTTGATGTGAAGCACCCCGAGGAAATTTCGAATACAAAAGTAATAGAGTTTTTTTTTATGAACCTGTAACTTTTTTTATCAATTGTCGTTAAACTGTAAAATTATATGACATGAAAAAATCAATCTTTGCTTTAATCTTAATAATGGCAAGTGTTTCAGCTTTTTCTCAAGACACAAAAAACTTAGTGTATGATACTAATGCTGAAGTAAGAAAAGTTGGAAGTTTTAAATCTGTGGATATATCAAATGCAATTACTTTATACTTATCTCAGGGAACCGAACTAGCAGTTGCTATTAGTGTAGAAAATGGTGATAAAGACAAAGTGAGAACTGAAGTAAAAAATGGAGTCTTAAAAATTTACTATGAAAGTGAAAATCATTTTTGGGGAATGCATTTTGGAAGAGATATAAGAGTTAAAGCTTATGTTACAATAGGCGACGTAGAAAAAATTGTATCTTCTGGAGCAAGCCAAGTTAGAATCGTAGACAAAATTTCTGCAACTGATTTGAAAGTTATTGTCAGTGGTGCAAGCAGTTTAAAAGGTGAAATAAAAGCCAATAATTTAAAACTTGATTTGACAGGAGCAAGCAGCTTCATTGCTACTTTAAATTGTAATTCATTACGCGTTGGAATTAGTGGGGCTTCAAGTGCCAATATTAAAGGCACAACAGATTTATTGGATGTTGATGCAACTGGTGCCAGTAATTTAAAAGCATTTGATTTAGCTGCTAATACATGCAATGCAGACGCATCAGGTGCTTCTACAATAAGAGTTAATGTAATAAAAGAGTTTAACAAAGTACAAGCAAGTGGAGCAAGCTCTATTCATTACAGAGGAGAAGCTGCAATTAAAAATTTTGAAGTTAGTGGTGCATCATCTGTTAAAAGAGATCAAACTAAATAAAATAAGTTTTGGGAGATAAGTTATCGAAGCCTACATTTGCAACCCAAATCGCGAGGTAGAGCAGCGGTAGCTCGTCGGGCTCATAACCCGAAGGTCAGAAGTTCGATCCTTCTCCTCGCAACAAACAGAGAGGCTGTCTCATAAAT